>JAYTBL010000173.1:0-12026 GCA_043736975.1 Polyangiaceae bacterium | reverse complement strand
CGCGCGCCGCGCCGCGATCGCCACCAGGGCGCCCGCGGCGACCGCCACCACCACCACGAACGGCACGCGCAGCGCGACGCTCGCCAGGTGCCGGCCCGACGAGACGCCCCCCGCGACGAGCGCGCCCCCCGCGCCGCCGAGCAGCCCGAGCGCGCGCACCCGCCGCGCCGCGAAGAGATGCCCGAGGCCCACCGCGACGAGCGCGAGTGGCAGGCCGAGACCGACCGCGATCGGCGAGACGTGGTAGCGCGCGTGCGCCATCTCCCACGAGCCGACGAACTGCTCGCGGAACCCGAGCCCCACCACGAGGCTCTCGAGCCCCACGAGCACGATCCACGCGAGCAGGACCAGCCCGACATCGGAGGCGATCGTGGCGCGCGGCCCGCGCGGCGGCTCCCCGATCATCCCGCCTCCTCGCGGACCGCGATCACGTGACCGAGCCGCGCCACGAGCGAGCCGAGGACGCGGTGATCCGGGTGCGCGAGCGCGGGGTCGGCCTGCTTGATGGCGCGCGCGTCGCCCTCGATGCGCGCCAGCCAGGGGTAGGTGGCGTCGTGCGCAAGGTAGAGGAGCTCGTCCTCGGCGCCGTGCTGGCGCGTGCCCCCGAGGTCCCCTGCCCCGCGCAGCTCGAGGTCGGCGCGCGCCACCTCCTCGCCGGTGGCGAGCGACACCAGCGCCTCGAGGCGCGCCTTCGCGTAGCCCTCGAGCGGCTCGCCGTGGAGCAGGATGCAGTGGCCGGGCTGCGCGCCGCGGCCAACACGCCCGCGCAGCTGATGGAGCTGCGCCAGGCCGAAGCGCTGCGCGTCCTCCACGATCATGAGCGTGGCCTCGGGGACGTCGACCCCGACCTCGACCACCGTGGTGCCGACCAGCACCTGCGCCTCGCCGCGGCGGAACGCCCGCATCGCCTCGCGCTTTTCCACCAGAGGCAGCCCGCCGTGCAAGAGCACGACGCGCCGCCCGCTCTTGGCCAGGGCGCGCTCCAGCACCGCCAGCCGCTCCACGGCGGTGGCGAGGGGATCGTCGTCCTCCTCGTCGTCGGGGTGGGGCTCGATGCGCGGCACGATCCAGAACACGCGCTCGCCGCGCGCGCAGGCCTCGTCGACCCGATCGATCACCGCCGCGGCCTCGGACGAGCCGGCGAGCGCGGTGGTCACGGGCAGACGGCCGGCGGGGCGCTCGCTGAGCGTCGAGGTCGCGAGCTCGCCGCGCAGCGCGAGTGCGAGGGTGCGCGGGATGGGCGTCGCGGTGAGCGTGAGGAGGTGCGGCCGCGTGCCCTTGCGCACCAGCGCGAGGCGCTGCGCCACGCCGAGGCGCTGCTGCTCGTCGACCACGACGAGCCCGAGCTTGGGGATGATCACGCCCTCGCCGAGCAGCGCGTGCGTGCCGATCGCCACCTGCGCGGCGCCGGTGCGGATGGCCTCCACCGCCCTCCGGCGCGTCGCCGCGGGCAGGCCCGCCGCCACGAACGCCACCGTGAGGCCGAGCGCCCGCGCCAGCGGCTTCACGGCGTCGACGTACTGCTCGGCGAGCACGCTCGTGGGCGCGAGGATCGCCACCTGGAAGCCTGCCGCGACGCACTGCGCCGCGGCGGCGAGCGCGACCGCGGTCTTGCCGGTGCCGACGTCCCCGAGGAGCAATCGCCGCATCGGCCGGGGCGACGCGAGATCCTTGGCCACCACCTCGATCGCCGCCTGCTGCCCCTTCGTGAACGTGAAGCCGAGCTCCTTCTCGAGCGCCCGTACGAGGTCGGCGCGGCGCGGCAACTCGGGCGCGCCCCCCTTGCCCTGCTGGTCCTCGGCCGCGATGCGCTCCCACGCGCGCGTGAACGCCTCGGCCCACGCGAGGCGCTCGACGAAGCCGCGCTGGGCTCCCTCGCTCGCGGGCAGCAACGTCGCCGCGTGGATCTCGAGCAGCAGCGCCGCCGCGTCCCCCAGCCGCTCGCGCGCGACCACCTGCGGCGGTACGGGATCGGTCGCGACCCCGCACGCCAGGGCGTGGAGGATGGCCTTCCGCATCGTGGCCTCGGGCGGGCCGAGGCGCGCGTAGCGGGCGCGCACGATACGCGTCTCGGGCGCATCGGCGAAGAGCTCGGGATGCGCGGTGCGCGGGGTCTTCTTGGGCTCCGCCTTGATGCGGCCCGCGAGCATCACACGCGCGCCGGGCTTGCCGACGGTGAGGACGCCATGCGCCATGAAGAACCAGAACGCGTGCAGAGTGCACTTTTCGTCGTGCTCGTCCTGGAGCACCAGCCGGACCGAGCGCCGCCCGCGGATGGGTACGACGCCGCTCGCCTTCACGATGCCTGACACCACCACGCGCAGCGGCCGCAGCGCGCCTCCGGTGGCGAGATACGTCGAGCGCGCGGCCTCGAGCGCGGCGGCGAGGCCTAGCGGCTCGCGGAGATCGTCCCACGCCGCGGGCGCGAGCCAGAGCAGGTCGCTGACGGTGCGGATGCCGTGCTCGGCGAGCGCGGTGGCGGCGGAGGGCCCGAACCCCGGCAGGCGGTCGACGCTGTCGAACGCGGTGGGCGGCAGCACCGCCGCCCGCGGCTTCGCGGCCGCGCGCTTCTGGCGCGCGAACAGCTTGCAGGCGCGGACGAGCCCCTCGACGCGCGCGACCTGCCGCTCGTCGTCCTTCGCGAGGCCCGCGACCAGCTTCTCCCAGTCGGCCCGCCGCTCCTCCGGGACCTCGGGGCTCGCGCCCCGGCTCCTGGCGATCAGGGCCTCGAGGCCGGCGGGCGTGCGGGCCTCGGGGTCACCGAGCCACGCACGCGCCATCCGCGAGAGCGTCCCGAAGGACATCTACTTGAAGACGACCTCGAGGATCTCGAACACGCGCTCACCGGCGGGGGTGCGGGTCTTCGCCTCGTCGCCGACCTCCTTGCCGATCAGCGAGCGCGCCATGGGGCTGGTGATGCTGATCGAGCCGGCATTGATGTCACACTCGTCGGCGCCGACGATGCGGTAGGTGACCTCTTCCTCGGTCTCCGTGTTCATCAGCTTCACGGTGGCGCCGAACGCGATCTTGCTCGTGCCTTCGAGCTTCGCGGGATCGATGACCTCGGCGCGGCCGATCTTGTCCTCGAGCTCCTTGATGCGGCCTTCGTTGAACCCGCCGCGCTCGCGCGCCGCGTGGTACTCGGCGTTCTCCTTGAGATCACCGTGCTCGCGCGCGACGCCGATCATCTTGGAGACGAGGTTGCGCTCCGTCGTCTTGCGGTGATGGAGCTCGTCACGAAGCTTCTGCGCACCTTCGGGGGTGATCGGGTTCTTCTCGACCATGGCGGAAATTCTGTAGCCCCGTCGCGAGCCAAAGGCGAGCGATCTGTGGTACTCGGCCGCCGTGGCCATTCTCGGAGAGCGTCCGGAGACGGGCGTGCGGATCGCCATCGAGCGTCCGCGCGAGGGCGGCCCGCCGTGGTCGTACGCGGGCTCGGCGGTGCTGCCCGAGGCCTCCTACCCCTTGCAGGTCACGGTCTCGGAGGCGGGCGAGGTCGGCGTCGCGCTCGCCCCCGCGTCCGACGGCGCTCAGGCTCCCGGCGACCTCGCGGAGAAGGTCCGCTTGATCGTGCGCACCGCGTATCGCCAGGCCAAGAGCGACGACGAGCCGCCGGCGTGGCGCATCGTTCGCTGGCGCGCCCGCGACTGACCGCAGCCGAGAAATGGTGTAGGAACTCACACCGATGGGTCGTCCCCCGCTCTCCCGCACCTCCACGTCGGCCCGCTCGCGCCGCTGCCTCGCACTCACCATCCTGCTGGTCACGCTCGCGGGCGCGGGCGCGCCGTTCCTCACGGGCTGCGAGAAGGGCGACCCCAAGACCGCGCTCAGCTACACCGCCGACTCGAAGCGCGCCTATGACGCGGCGATGATCGAGTTCACCGCGCACAACTGGCTCGAGGCGCAGGCCCTGATGCGCGAGGTGAAGCGCAAGTACAGCTACTCGAAGTACGCGCGCCTCGCCGAGCTCCGCATCGCCGACGCCGATTTCGAGCAGGACAAGTTCGCCGAGGCCATCCGCGGCTACCGGCAGTTCGTCCACGATCACCGGTCCGACGTCGACGAGGTCTCGTACGCGCGGTCGCGCATCGCCGAGTCCCAGTACGCGCAGATCTCCGAGTCGTTCCTCCTCCCCACGGCCGACGAGCGTGACCAGGCGGTCATCATCGACGCGTTCAAGGAGCTCAAGAGCTACGTCCACGACTACCCAAACGCCAAGGAGTCGAAGAAGATCCGCGAGCTGCTGGCCGACGTCACGGCGCGCCTCATGCGCCACGAGCTCTACGTCGCGCGCTTCTACCTCCAGCGCGACAACTTCGACGCCGCGGTGCTCCGCATCCAGTACGCGATGCGCACCTTCGCCGGCGGTCCGTCGATCCGCGAGCCCGCGCCCACCGACCCGATCGACTCCGGTCTCGAGGCCGAGGCCCTGCTGCTTCTCGGCGAGGTCTACCTGAAGATGCACAAGTTCGGCGACGCCCGCGAGTCGTTCGCGGTGCTCCTACGCGACTACCCGAAGAGCCCGCTCACCGTCCAGGCCACCAACTACCTCGCGTACATGAAGGACCGCGGCGTGTGAGGTGGGCCGCCACGCTGGTCGTCGTCGGCACTTCGCTGCTGCTCGCGCCTGCCGCGCTGGCGCAGCCCGAGCCCGAGCCGGCGCCGGTGCTCCCGCCGGGCACGCAGCCCCCGCCCATCCCGCGCTCCCCTCCCCCGCTTCGTCCCAAGCCCGGCTCGGCGCCGCGCGCGCGTAGCGCCGGCGAGTCGGACGACCTCCCGAAGTGCGAGCCCGCGTACATCGAGCACGTCTACAAGGCGACGAAGCCGAGCGTGGTGCGCATCACGCGGCCCGACGGCGGGCTCGGCACGGGCTTCGTCTTCTTTTCGAACAAGCATGTCGCCACCGCGCTGCACGTCGTCGATCTGGGTCGTGACGTGCGGGTCGAGTTCCCCGGCGGCGCGGTCACCACCGCCGAGGTGGTCGCGTGGGACGAGGAGCACGACCTCGCGATCCTCGAGCTCGCCGATCCCGCGGAGGCCGCGCCGCTGGTCGCGCGCTGGCACGTGGAGATCGGCTCGCCGGTCCTCGCCATCGGCAACCCCTACGGCGATCTGCCGCGCTTCTCGCGCGAGCTCGAGGGCCTCCTCAACTTCAGCATCTCGCAGGGCATCGTCAGCGCGAAGAGCGACGCCTTCATCCAGACCGACGCCGCGCTCTCGCCCGGCAACTCGGGCGGCCCCATGCTCTCGTGCGATGGCCAGGTGATCGGCATCGCCGACCGGCTGCTCGAGCAGAAGATCGGCTTCGGCGTCCCCGTCATCCACCTCTCGCGCCTCCTCTCGCAGATCGGCGCGCGCAAGTACCGCGGCCGCTGGACCGGCAAGGACAGCGCGCTGGGCGTCATGTGGCACGAGGACAGCTCGACGTACTTCGGCCCCTACATCGGTGGCAGCATCGTCGCCTACGACCGCCTCGCGATCACGACGCGCGTCGGCATCCTGTTCGCCGGCAAGGACTCGTCGAACGAGGCGGTGGTGAACCGCTCGATGCGCCGCATCTTCGGCGAGCTCGTGATCGGCTACCGGGTCCTCCTCTTCCCCTACGCGTTCCCGAGCTACCTCACCATCGGCGCGGGGATCCTCGGCACCTTCGACCGCGGCAGCGAGACGCGCCTCGGCGGCTCGGTCGGGCCGCCGGGCTGCGCAGGTATCTCCTGCATCGTCACCCTCGCCGCGACCACCAACGCCATACGCGGCGGCGGCATCGCGCCCCTCGCGAACGCCGTCCTCCACATTGGCGGCCTGGAGATCTCGTACGGATTCGCGCTCGACGTGTTGAACCCGGACTTCTCCACGCACCGGTCCCTCGTCGGCATCTCGTTCTAGGCCCAACGCGTTCTGCTAGCCTCGCCAGCGATCGACATCGCCGCGATAAGCTGGGACGCGGGACTTGCGTCAAGGGAACGCCGACGTCTCTGGCAGACCGCCGCCTTTCGCGGTCGGCCCGCGCGAACGTCAGAGCGAGATGCCGTGGGAGGCCGGAAACGTGCCGATCGTGCCGTTTGGCCCGCGGTAGCCGCCACTGCTACTGGAGCCGCCCGTCGCGAGCAGCACCACGACGACGGTCACCGCGGTGACCGCGACCGCGCCGCCGCCGATCACCGCCCACAGCGGAACGCCCTTCATCACCTCGGGGTCGAGCTTCACCACGACCTCGCGGGTCTGGTTGTCCTCGACGAGGACCTCCGAGCGATAAAGCACCATCTTCGGCGCCGTCACGCGTAGCGCGTGACCGCCGCTGGCCACCACCCCGTCGAAGGTGCCAGTGCCGACCGCTTTGCCATCGAGCGTGAGCGTCGCATCGGGGGGCGCGCGCAGGACGAGGCGCCCCTCATGGATGGACTTCACGAGCTTGACCTCGACATTCACCTCACCGGCGCCGGCGACCACGACGTCCTTCGCGAACGGCTCGAACCCCTCTTTCAGCACGCGGATCTTGCGCGTACCGATGTCCACGAGCGTCGCGCGCAGCGGGCTCCGGCCCTGGTTCTCGTCGTCGATCGAGACCTGCGCGCCGGCTTCGTTCACCACCACGAGGAGCTTCGCGGTGAGCGGATCCATCACCTCGATGAGCTCGCGCGCCTCCGCGCGATCCTGCGGGGTGTGGACGGCATCGCCCTCCAGCAGGTACTGGCGCACGAGCGGCAGCGCCTTCGCGTAGCGGCGCAGGTTCTTCTCGCTCGCCGCGATGTTCCACTGCAGCAGCGGCTCCTTGCTCGCGTCGTACGCGGCGCGGTACTTCTGCGCTGCGCCGGCGTAGTCGCCTGCCCCGTAGAGCCGGCGTGCGGAGTCGTAGGCGCTCTTCGCAGCGCCGGAGAGCGACTCGGCAAGCGGCGCCGTCTTCGGGCGCGCGGCCTGCTGCGCAACCGCAGGCGCGGTCACCAGCGTCATGGCGAGGGCCGAGAGGAGCGTGGCGAGGAAGCGTCGATTCACTTGGGGGCCATCGTCTTCAGGGGGTTCTTCTCTTCGGGCGGAGCATCGGGCGGAGCAGGACGAGGCGCGGGCGACGCCGGGCGCACGATCGGCGGCGGCTTCACCACCGGCGGTAGCGGAGCGCTCGCAACCTGCGAGGGCGGCGGAGCGGGCACGGTCCCCGCCGGCACCGGGATCGGCGGCGGCACGGATGCCGACGCCGCGTCTGCGGGTGGCGTCACGCTCGCAGGCGCAGGCGGGACCTCCCTCCGCGCGAGGTACGGCCGGGCGACGACGAGCCAGAGCACGACGAGCGCCCCCAGCCACAGGGCGGCGATGATCGCGAGCCGGACCACCGGAAAGCGCGCGGCAGACGGCGCGGCCGCGGGACCTGCCACCACACCATCGACGGTGATCGCCTCGCGCTCCGCGGTGGTGAACGGCGCTGCTGGCAGCGCGACGCTCTGCGCCTTCTTGAGCACGCGCGCGGTCGTCTCACTGCTCGACCGATCGTCCGCGGCTGCGAACGGCGCCAGCGCGTACGCGAGCTCCGCGACGTCCTGAAATCGCTCCGCAGGGCTCGTGCGCAGGCAGCGCGCGATGAAGGCCTGCGGGGACGCTCGGACGCACGACCTCGAGCGGCGGCGGGTCGTTCTTGAGGATGGCCGCCACCACCTCGGGCACGCTCCGTCCGCCGAAGGGCGGGGTGCCGGCCAGGAGCTCGTACGCCACGACGCCCAGCGACCAGATGTCGGCGCGATGGTCGACGGTCATCGGAGCGCTCATCTGCTCCGGTGACATGTAATAGGCAGTTCCGACGATGGATGTCGGGCTCGTCAATGCCATGGTGGTGGCATCCACGAGCTTCGATATCCCGAAATCGAGGACCTTGATGATCGAGCGATTGTCGGGCCGGACCGTGAGGAAGAGATTCGACGGCTTGAGGTCGCGGTGCACGATCTTGGCAGAGTGCGCCTCCGCCAGCGCTTCGCACGTCTCGAGGAGATACCGCACGACATCCTCGACGGGCAGCGGTCCCCCATCGACGATGGCGCTTCGCGAGGTCCTCGCCCTCGAGGTACTCCATCACCATGAACGGGGCGCCGACGTCGAAGGTGCCGACGTCGATCACGCGCGCGACGTGCTCGCCGCGGATCCGCGCGGCCGCGCGGGCCTCGCGCGCGAAGAGCTTCACGAGATCGGCATTGCCAAGCGCCTCCGGCAGCAGCCACTTGATGGCCACGCGCTGGTCGAGCTGCAGATGTTTCGCAGCCACCACCACGCCCATGCTGCCCCGGCCGAGCAGGTGCTCGATGAGGAATTTTCCCGCGAGCGTCTCGCCGGGCATGGGAATGTAACGGCTCACGGCCGGCAGGTGCCGTTCGGGTTGCAGACCCCGGAGCAGCAGCCCGCGCTCCCGGCATCACCGCACGTGCCGTAGACGACGCACTGCGAGCGCAGGTTCGACGCCCGTGCGGGGTTGCGTCCGCATTCGGCCGGGATCTCCGAACGATAGATGGCGCCGCCCTCGGCGGCGGGAGCGGTCAGCGTCCACAGGAGGAAGCCACCGTTGGGTGAATCTCCGACGATCGAGGTGATCGGATACTTCCCCGGTGACTTACCGAACGACGCCGTGGCCACGAAGCCCCGAGCGAGCGTCTCGAAATTCACCCACTCGACCCCCTGCTTGCTGGTGAAGAAGCCACATGTGTTGTTCGCGTAGATCTGGAAGGACTGCTGGACGTTCGCGTCCGCGGGCCGCGAGAAGTCGCCAGGCGCAACGAGCTTCGGGGCGGGACCGAAGGTGTTGAAGAGCGACCCAGGAGGAAACTGCTCGAGATAGAGGCCGTCCGTCGCGAGGATGTAACCGGGATTCACCTGCTTGCCGCTCGAGTCGACGGTGTTCGTGAAGGTTATGTCGAGGATCTCGTGGGGCCCAGGGGCGGCAGATACCGTCTGCTTCTGCGAGCAATCGACGGGATTGAGCCCCGTGCAGAGAAAGAGCTCACCAGCGCGATTGCCGATGATCGTGTCTTCCCCCAGAAAGACCATCGCGCTCGGCTCGCCGAACCCGCCCGCTGGGACGGGCGCCTTCACCGCGACGGTGCTGGGATTGAAGTTCGAGGGAAGTGTGTTGACGGTCCAGAGCGCCTCCGTCGTCAACCACGCTTGATAGTTGGGATCGCAGGCGCTCATCAGGAGCTTCTCCGCGCCGACCACGAACGGAGTAACCGCAGCGTAGGCCGTTCCGTCGAACGACCATGCTTGCTGATCGGACGTCACGAAAGGACGGCACGGGGATCTCGTGAAGGTCGAGGTTCGAAGGATGGTGCCTGCGAACTGCTTTGGCTTCACCTGGGTGACGGTGAGGTTGCCCATGATGTCTCTCACAACGCCGCTCACTCCCTCGGGGGTGACCAACCGATAGTTCAGCTGGCTCCCGTCGTCGCCGACCTCGCGCAGGCTGTACGGCATGTCCGCGGTCACCAGGCGGTCGGTCGGCGTGCCCGTCGCGGGCGGCAGCGACGCATCACCACCGCCGTCGGCGCCGCCATCGGCGATCGTCGACGCGCTACAGATGGTCGTCGACGACGTCATCGGCGCGCAGCCGGACACATCATAGAGCGTGACGCTCTTCTGCGGCGGAGCTTCAGGCGCGCGCCGTCCTGCTTCCAGCCATGCGCGCCGTTCGCGAGGGGAACGAAGCACTTGCCGGGAGCGAGGCAGAGCGCCGTGCTCGGCGTGGCGAACGCGAGGTTCAGCTTGGTGACGTCACGGCTGGCGGCCGAGACGCTGCAGTCCGACAGGTCTAGGCCGGTCGCGTCGATCGGTACCGGCTTCGCGGCCGCGAGACAGGCGGCCACGTCGAAGCACGTCGCCGGGCTGCCGACGAGGTCGTCGCGGCACGTAGTCGATGTCCTTCGGGACCTGCATCCGTGTGTCGGTTCCGATGACCAACCCGCCTTGCGGATCACCGTCCGACTTGCATCCGGTCGGCGTGGCGAGCCCGAGAACGGGGAGGGCGAGCAGCGCCAAGCCCAAGCGGCTGGGCTTCGAGAAGGGCGACTTCATGGGTGGCTACTTCAAGCGTCCTTGTACCATCGCCGGAGAGAAGCCGTCGATCCAGACAGCGTGCGTCGTGTTGCGCCGTGCGCTGCCTCCCCAAACGGGCGACACGCAACTGCAAGAAACTGCAGCGATCTCGGACGATGCTGAGAGCCACCGAGGGAACGCGCATCGACGAAGGACATCTCGATCGGGCGCCTCGCTCGAGCGTACCTCGAGCGGCTGTCATCGAGATACCCGCGGCGGCGAAGCCACGTCGTGATCCGCGCGTGGACTCGTTGCACGATCCCCCGGAGCTCGGCGCTCTCCACCACCGAGCGCGCGCCGAGTCGCGAGAATCCGTGCGCGAAGACGCCGCAACGCAAGTACGCGCGCAGCTCTGCCTCCACATAACGAGGGAGCCGGCGTTCGTGGGTCTCCCGCGTCCACGCCAGGAACGTATCGAGGTTCTCCCGTACGACGCGATAGAGAACCGTCTCCCTGGGACGGCGCGGCTCGTACGCAGGAGCGAGGCGCGACGCGTCTCGGAGTTGATGCTCGGCGCCATGCCAACGGCGGTGTCGAGTCGTTTCAACGCGCTGGCGTGACGGTGGGCTGGCGCGGACAGTTTCGAGCTGGCCCCGGCCACTGCGTACGTCGCCGTCACCGCAAGGGCGAGATCCGATCCCAGCGTTGACCTCCGAACACGGACGGAAAAGCCTCCAAAATTCTGAAGCGATCTCGATCGCTTGCGCGGCTATCCGAACGGCATTGGTCATGGGCCCCGTGGTATCGTCCCGCTCGATGAGCGAGCCGGTGACCAAGGACGAGGCGACAGCGGCCAAGACGATCCTCGTCGTCGACGACGAGAAGAACATCCGCCGCACGCTGCAGCTCGTGCTCGAGGGCGAGGGTTACAAGGTGATCGGCGCCGAGACCGCCGAGGAGGGCCTGGAGATCCTCGGGAGCCCGAACACGCCCGTGCACATGGCGATCTTCGACGTGAAGCTCCCGCAGATGAGCGGCCTCGAGGCGCTCGAGCGCATCCGCCGCGAGGAGGCGACGCGCGACATCCCGATCATCGTGATCAGCGGCCACGCCACGGTCAACGACGCGGTCCACGCCATCAAGCTCGGCGCGAGCGACTTCTTCGAGAAGCCCTTGGCCCGCGAGCGCGTGCTGGTGAGCGTGAAGAACGTGCTCGAGACGGCGAGCGCGAAGCGCGCCCTCGCCGAGGTCTCGCGCGAGCAACTCGCGAAGTACGAGATGATCGGGACGAGCGCGCCGGTGCAGAAGATCTTCCACGAGCTCGAGAAGGTCGCGCCCACCCGCGCCGGCGTCCTCATCACCGGCGAGAGCGGCACCGGCAAGGAGCTGATCGCGCGCGCCGTCCACCGGCTCAGCCCGCGCAAGGACGAGGCGTTCATCAAGGTGAACTGCGCGGCCATCCCGCGCGAGCTCATCGAGAGCGAGCTGTTCGGCCACGAGCGCGGCGCGTTCACCGGCGCGCAGAGCCGGCGCCGCGGCTTCTTCGAGCAGGCGCACGGCGGCACGCTGTTCCTCGACGAGATAGGCGACATGGATCTCATCGCGCAGGCCAAGGTCCTGCGCGCGCTGCAGTCCGGCGAGATCTCGCGGGTCGGCAGCGAGCACGTGATCCACGTCGACGTGCGCGTGCTCGCGGCCACCAACAAGGACCTCGAGAAGGGCGTCGAGAGCGGCCTTTTCCGCGAAGACCTCTTCTTCCGCCTCAACGTCTTCCCGCTGCGCAGCCCGAGCCTGCGCGAGCGCGTCGCCGACATCCCGCTCCTCGCCTATGCCTTCATGCAGCAGTTCGGCAAGGAGAACGGGACGAAGCCGAAGCCGATGGACGAGAACGTCATCCAGGCGCTCGTCACCCGGAAGTGGCCGGGCAACGTCCGCGAGCTGAAGAACGTGGTCGAGCGCATGGCCATCCTCTCCGGCGATCGCGTGACCATCGCCGACCTCCCCGAGGACCCGCACGAGAG
>JAYTBL010000172.1:0-1984 GCA_043736975.1 Polyangiaceae bacterium | reverse complement strand
GACGATCAACGACGACAACTACGCGTACGACAGCATCTCGTTCCCCGCGCTCGCCGACGTCGGCGAGGCGTTCTGCCGCCACGCGCTCGGGCTCTGAGCCAGCCGCCGCCGCACTCGACGAGGATCTTGAGCGCGCCGCGGCGCCCCGCGTGGGCGAGGGGAAAGTCCAGATCAAGATTCGTTCGACTTCGGAGCGATGAAGCCGCACGAAGTCCCAGATCCACGCAGGTCGGCGTTCCCGTGCGAGCGCAATTCGCATAACGCGCGCTACGTCCCCCGCCCGTCATCGCGGCTTCACCGCCGGTGGGGCATAGCCTTTCCTTCTCTCCGACGGATCGTCGGTTTGGTAATCGAGCGACGTCCTTGAACCCGCGCGGCGCCGGCGAAGTGATTCACTTCGCCGGCGTCTCGCGTCTTCGGTCGGGCCGGCGCTCAGCGGACCCCGCTGACAGCTCCCGCGTAGGTGGTCACGTCATTCGAGAGCTGGCTGCGGAGCACGCAAATCGAACCGTTCAAGAAGGTGAAGCCGTGACACTGAGCATTGGTGTCGCAAGCGTACGCGCATATTCGCGAGCTATTCTCGAACGTGTAGCTCATCACAGTGCCGCCTTCCAGCATCGTATTGGGGAGAAGTAGAGAGGTCGTCGTATAGGCCATCGCATCGAGGATGAACTTCATGTGATGGCGTGTGCTCGTGTAGAGGTCTCGCCAACTCCCGATGAGGTTGGAGCCATACAGAATGCCCTCAAGCTTGAGGTTCATCCCGAAGAGCGGACCCCCCGAGTCACCTTTCGCCGTATTGTTCTCGTTCATGTAGAAGAAGCCGCTGCTCGTGCTGCTCGAATAGAAAGTATTCATATCGAACATCAAGACGCCATTGGCGTTGTCGTACGAAGCCCACAGGCCGCGGCCGACCTGCATCGCCGAGGCGTCTTCGCCCGGATAGGAGAAGTCGAGCTGCGCAGGCGTCGTGTACCAGGGGATGGGACTGGCGAGCGTGAGGACGGCGATGTCAGCGAAGTCGCCGTTCGTATCGTTGAGGTCGCCGTTGGCAGCGTGCACGCCGGGGGGACTCACGACGCTCGTCACGCCGATGGACCCCGGCTCCGCGATGCCGGGCGACTTGTAGAACCCGACGCGCGTCTTGCCGGCCGCCGGCTTGCAGTGGGCTGCGGTCAGCACATGGCGGGCGCCGATGATCACGCCCGTGCATCCGGATACTTCGGTGGCCGACACCGCGGTCCGGATCTCCACGGTTCGCGCGCGCATGAATGCCGACGCCGGCGCGCCCGCGGTGATGGCGCTCGCCGCGGTCTGCGGTGAACCGTCGTCCGGCGCGAGCGTCGGCTCACCCTCGGCCGGCGCTGCGCAGCCCGCGGTCGCCGCCACGGCGCCGAGAACAAAAAGGGAGGAGACGAGACGGCGGGTGCGCATGCGGAGCTTCTTTCGGTGAGGGCGGGAGGTGGAACCGTCCCCCCGAGCACGCGCCATGCCGCCGACGCTCTCCGGCGTTTTTGGCCCGATCTTCGGTGCGCAGCGCCCCTGCACCGCGTGCGCGCACAGCCCCCCCGCGTGCGCGCACAGTCCGCGCTGGGGGTTACGACAACCCCGCGCCTCGCGCCGCAACAGGGCTCAGTCCTCGACGAAGGCCGCGAGGCGGCCGAGCGCGTCGTCCCACTGCTTCGAGATCTGCTCCAGATGGCCGCGTGCCTCATCGAGGCGCCGGGGCTCGAGACGCCAGACGCTCTCCCGACCTGGCGTGACTCGCGGACCAGTCCCGCCTCGTGCATCACCTTCGTGATCGCCTGACGGGGAGCGTAGGAAGAAGAAGCGCGCTCTGCAGTGTCTGGGGGTGGGAGCCGTAGTTGGGGGGTGGCGGTGGGAGGTGGCGGAGGGGTCGTTCGGGCGGCCGCGGAGGCGACGCGTTGGTTGCGGCTGGCACTCTCCCGGCTCGAGGACACACGACCGCACTCACGCACCGGTC
>JAYTBL010000171.1:0-5190 GCA_043736975.1 Polyangiaceae bacterium | reverse complement strand
CGTGGCGAGGGGCGCTACCTCTACGACGTCGACGGCAACAAGTTCTTCGATCTCGGCAGCGGCCTCATCGCGGTGAACCTCGGCCACGGGCACCCGATGGTGTGAAGGCCATCCAGGACCAGGCCGCGACGCTCGGCTATGCCGCGCCCGGCTTCTTCAACGACAAGCGCGCGGAGCTCGCCCACGAGCTCTCCGAGATCTCGCCCTGGAAAGGCGAAGGTTGCCGCACGTTCTTCACCACCACCGGCGCCGAGTCGAACGACGACGCCGTGCGCCTCGCGCGATCCATCACCGGCCGCCCCAAGATCCTCACCGCCTACCGCTCGTTCCACGGCTCGACCGGCACCTCGATCATGCTCAGCGGCGAGGACCGGCGCTTCGGCGGCGAGCCGGGCGCACCGAACGTCATGCGCTTCTGGGCGCCGTTCCCCTACCGCTCGCCGTTCTGGGCGACCACGCCCGCGGAGGAGACAGCGCGCGCCATCGAGCACCTCGAGCGCACGCTCACCCACGAGGATCCGAAGCGCGTCGCGGCGATCCTCATCGAGCCGGTGGTGGGCTCGAACGGCGTCATCGTGTATCCCGAGGGCTATCTCCCCGCGCTGCGCGCGCTCACCGAGAAGCACGGCATCCTCCTCATCCTCGACGAGGTCATGACCGGCTTCGGGCGCACCGGCGCGGCATTCGCGTGCGAGAAGTTCGGCGTCGTCCCCGACCTCATCACCTTCGCGAAGGGCGTGACCTCGGCGTACATCCCGCTCGGCGGCGTGATGGTCCGCGAGAAGCTCGCCGGCACGTGGGACGCGAAGGCGCTCCCCTCGGGCCACACCTACTCGGGCCACCCCATGTGCGTGGCGGCGGGCCTCGCCGCGGTGCAGGTCTACAAGGAGGAGAAGCTCTTCGCGCGTGCCAACGAGATCGAGGGCTGGCTGAAGCCCGCGCTGAAGGCGATGGCCGAGAAGCACGCCATCGTCGGCGATGCGCGCGGCGTCGGCGCGTTCTTCACCCTCGAGCTGGTGAAGGACAAGAAGTCCAAGGAGCCTCTCGTCCCGTGGCACGGCGACGGACCCGGCGTGATGAAGAACTTCTACGGCGAGCTGCGCAAGCGCGGCATCATCACCTTCGGCAAGTTCAACTGCACGATGGTCGCGCCGCCGCTGACCACGACCAAGCCCGAGCTGGACGAAGCGCTGAAGGGCCTCGACGAGGCGCTCACCGCGTTCGCCGCCACGCTCTGATCTGACTGGGGCTGTCAGAACGGGGTGGCCTTCCGCGGTGGTCGCCCTCGAACCCGCGACATCCAGCGCAATCGCGTCCCTGCGCCCATCCTGATACGTTCACGACGTGCGCCGCCCCTACCGCGTCTTGCTCGCCAGCACGCTCGTCCTCACCGGTTGCAGTGCGCTCATCGGCGTCAACGACATCTTCCTCGAACCCGACCTGACGTCGCCCGGGCCGGACGCGCTCGCGGAAGTCGGCTCCGATGGACAAGGTCCCGCCGACACGGGCGGTGATGGCGCGACGTGCGTCGCGGATCTCACCACTGACAAGCGCCATTGCGGACGGTGCGGGCACGACTGCCTCGGCGGCAACTGCAACGCCGGCAAATGCGAGGTCGTCGCGCTCGCCGGCTCATTGCCCTCCCCTGTCTCTCTGGCCATCGATGCCACGCACCTCTACCTCGCGAATTTCCGCGACGACAGCGTCGTTCGGGTTCCCAAGGCGGGCGGGGCTGTCGAGCCACTGGTCACGGCCTGGGGCAGCGTCGTCGGGGTCGCGGTCTCGGGAACCTCGCTTTTCTGGTCGAGCAGGGGCTCGTTCGGCGACGGCGGAGGCGGGTCGTTTGGAGGCGTCTGGACATGCACCCTGCCGGCCTGCACGAACAAGAAGAACGTCTCGCCGGTCGGAGGCGTCCAGCACCTCGCGGTCAACGGCGGCTTCCTTTACTACGCCACCGGCGACGGAGTGCGGCGCATGGCGGTGGACGGCACCGGCGATCTTGCGTTGGTTTCGGGGATCAACCAGGCCTTCAGCCTGGCCGTCGACGCAACGCATGTATACTACACAAGCCGCGAGAATTCCCTCCAGCGCGTCCTCGTCGGGGGCGGAGGAAATGAACCGGTGGGCCCTCTCGTAGCAAACTCGATTGGATTCGTTGCGACCGACAGTCAGCGGTTCTTCTGGGCCTACACCGATATGGCCGACCGAGGTCAGCTCCTCGGCGGCCTGAAGAGCGCCCCCGCGACCCGCGTGAGCTACGGAACGATGAACGAACAATCTCTGGCCGTCGCTTCCGACGACACCAACGTCTACTGGACGAACGACGGAACCGTGACCGGCACCGGCTTCAATACCACCTCCAATGGTGACGCCGAGCTCCTCACGTGCCCGGTCGCGGGATGTGCGGGCGATCCGATTCGCCTTGTCGACAAGCTCCAGTTCACGGGTCAGATCGTCCTCGATGGCCCCGCGATCTATTTTCTCGAGTATGCCACGTCGAAAGCCAACAACGGCCGCCTCCTGAAGATCGCCAAGCCGTAGTCTCGATCCCGGCGCCGCGGTTCGCTCACTCGCTGCAGGCGGCCGCGGACCTCGCGCCGCCCGGGACGCGCAGCTCGAAGTCGAACTCGCCGTTGTCGGTGCGCGTGCCGACCGGGCCGTCGAAGGCGGTGGCCGCCTCGGGCAGCTTGCCCTTCCACACCTCGACGCCGTCCGCGTGGATCCGCATCTCGGTGTCGTCGATGTCCGCGCGCAGCGTGTGCGCCTCGCCGACCCTGATGTCGGGGACCGACATGACCACGCCGACCTCCTTGTATCCGCGGTCGCCGCACTCCTGGTGCGTGGACTGTCCGGGGTTCGATTTGACGAGCACCCAGAGGCCCCGGTCTGCCGGGCTGGCCGACCGCGGCGACCCGGCCCTCGGTCGGGCAGAAGGCGGCGCGTCCGATGGCGTCGAGCTTGGCGGGCTCGAAACCGTGGCGCGCCGGCGGCAGGTGCTCCAGGCCTTCGAGCCCGCTCGCGCCCTCGATGACCTCGTCGGGCTCGTCCTCGGCCGACCCCGTGCATCCGACCTTCGGCGTGCCGAACGACGCGACGATCGAGATCGCCCCGATGGCTGCGACGAGCCACCAGAGGCGCCGCGACCGACGACGCTGACCGAGCTGTGCCATCCATGTTCCTACGACCCGGACCCGTGATTGTTCAGGGGCGCGCGAGCAGACGGACGAGGATGACCGCCCAGTAGACGTCGAGCAGCGCATAGGCACCGATACTCGCGCGCAGGACGTGCTTGGCGCGGCGAAACAGATGAAAGCGCACGATGATCGCGAACGCAGCGACCGCGAGCGCGTTCTTGGTGAGCAGGAAGAGCCACGGGTGATGTGTGATCAGCGGCGCCAGGATCGGGTTGAGCTCGACGACGCGGCCCGCGCTCACGAATCGCGAGGTGCAGAACGTGTCGACCGTCGCCAGCACGGCGTAGACCACGAAGTAGCCGGCGACCCACGAGGGAACCCCGTCGACGAAACCTCCCACGCGCTCGCCGAGGCTCTTCGCGACCGTCTTGCGCCGCCCGACGAGCATGTAGCGGTTTACCAGCGAGGTATCTTCCTTGCGCCGATCGGGCCCCGCGTAGCTCTGGGTGACGACCCAGTTGTACTCCAGCAGGTAGCGGACCCCCGAGGCCGCGTCGTCGAGCGTCGGTAGCGTGAACTGCGCGACCTCGCTCACCGCTTGCGTATGGAGGTCGCTCACCGCCGAGGCGGTCGCCTCCTTGGTGTCGTCGGGGGTGCCGTCCTCGAGCCAGACCCCGAGCGCGACGGTGATGCGACCCTCGCTGGTCCACGGCAAGAGCGCGAGATACGCGCACCCGACCGCGTGCTCCAGCGGCATCACGTAGATCTCCTGGTCGCGCTCGAGCTCGCCGAAGCTCTGCACCGAGAGGCGCTCGCCGCCCACCTGCGTGAACGCCTCCCCCTCGCGCGCGCGCACCGGCCAGCGCCAGCGGCGCGGCAGCTCGCAGTGAAAGCTCTCGAAGTCCCGATCAAGATGAGCCACGAACTGGATCTCGAACTTGTTCGACTGCGGCTGGTAGGAGCGAATGACCACCCCGGGCACGCCCACCGCCGCGGACACCGTCCAGCGGAGCAGCTCGAGGGTGGACGCCCAGCCCGCGGGACGCGACGCACCGACCTCGGGTCGGACCGCGGCGCCGCCCGGACCGCGGAGTCCCGCCACGAGCGCGCGCACGTTGGCGGCCGCTCCGGCACGCGGGACGATGTGGTGAAAAAGGCCGCTTACCCCCGTGCGCAGGATGCTGGCCAGCTCGCGGTGGTCGGCGGTGAGCACCCGACGCATCGGCCGCCCGGCAAAGGCCTCGAGGATCGCTGCCAGCGCGGGCTCACCGAGCTCGGGGAGATCCACGATGACCACGTCGTTCTCGCCGATGGTCACCACCTCGCCGACGGTCGCGACGATCTCCGGCCGGAACTCGGCGAGCGCGGCCTCCCAGCGGTGGGACGATGCTCCCTCGCCGTCCACGATGACGAGGCGTCCGGTGCCGCGGTCCGCAGGTGCGTCTCCGTCCATCAGCGTCCGCTTCGAAAGAACGGCGGCGTTGACGATTCCTTCAGCGCAAAGCGGGCAGCGAGACCCGGAACACCGTGCCGCCGCCTGGGCGCGCCTCGCAGGTGAGCGCCCCCCCGGCCGAGCTGACGATGCGATGGGAGATCGAGAGGCCGAGGCCGGTACCGCTACCGTCCTTGGTGGTGAAGAAGGGCTCGAAGATGCGGTCGACGTCGCTCGCGGGGACCCCGCAGCCGGTGTCGCTGATCTCGATGATGGCGCGGTCCTCCGCCTGCCGCACGACGATGCGCACCTCGTGCTCCTCGTTCGTCCCTTCGGGGATCGACTGCGCGGCATTCACGAGCAGGTTCAGGAACACCTGGCCGAGGCGCGTCTCGCTGCCGATGACCGACACCTCGTCCCGGTACTCCTTCACCAGCTTGGTGGGCGCGCGGAGCTGGTGCTCCGCCATGTTCGCGCAGACATCGAGCAGCTGGCTGATCTCGATGGGGCCGCACTCTTCGCCCGCGCATCCTTCGCGCGCCCTCGCCGACCACCTGCACGTAGGTCGCGAAGCGCCGCGCGACGTCCTCGGGCATCTCGGGGGATCGCGCGAGCTCGTGCTCC
>JAYTBL010000170.1:0-1985 GCA_043736975.1 Polyangiaceae bacterium | reverse complement strand
GCGGCGCGAGCCTCCGATCCGCGCGAAGCTGTTTCGTATCGACGAACGGCAACACGTCCTCATCGTCACCATGCACCACATCGCGACCGACGGTTGGTCGATCGCCGTGCTCGCTCGTGAGGTCAGCGAGCTCTACCGAGCGCGCGTGCAGGGCGAGGAGCCGAAGCTCCCGGAGCTCGCGCTTCAGTATGCCGATTTCGCGGCCTGGCAGCGTCGCTGGTTGGCATCGAGCCCCGATGCCGCGAAGCAGCTCGCGTACTGGCGAGACCAGCTTCGCGGAGCTCCGCCCAAGCTCGAGATACGCAGAGACCACGTACCGGCCGCGGGTTCTTCGGCTCCCTTCGAGTACTTGAGGTTCTCGTTCGAGAAGGAGACGATCGACCGCGCGCGGGCGTTGGCCTCGGCAGAGCGCGGAACGCTCTTCATGCTCCTCCTCGCGGCGTTCGATGTCGTGCTCGCAAGGCACAGCGGTCAGGTCGACATCGTCGTCGGGACGTTGCTCGCAGGCCGCACCCATACCGAGCTCGAGTCGATGGTCGGCTTCTTCGTCAACGTCGCGGCGCTCCGCACGACGGTCGACCGATCGGAGACCTTTCGGCAGCTCTTCGGCCGCGTGAAGCAGACCACCCTCGACGCGTACGCGCACCAGGACGTGCCGTTCGAACGCGTGCTGGAGGACCTCCAGATCCCCCGGGTCACCGGTCAGAGGCCGATCTTCCAGGTGATGATCGCCCTGCAGAACGCGCCGGCAGCGGGACTGAGGATGGACGGCCTCGCGATTCGCATCGAGGAAGTCCCGCGATTCGACGCGGGCGCGGAGCTGATGCTTCGCGCCCACGTCAGCGATGGGCGCCTCGAATGCTCGCTCGACTACGATCCGCTGGTCTTCGACCGCGCGACCGCGGAGCGCGTCGCCGAACACTTCGGCATCGTCTTCGAGTCCGCGGTCTCGAACCCGGACCAGACCGTCGGCGGGCTGCCCATCATGAGCGCCGCCGAGGAGCGCTCGTTGCTGGTCGACTGGAACGCCACCGACCACGCGCTCGACGAGTCGCGCTGCGTCCACGAGCTCTTCGAGGCGCAGGCCGCGCGCACGCCCGACGCCGTCGCGCTCGAGTCCGCCGGGGAGCGCGTCACCTATCGCGAGCTCGACACGAGGGCCAACCGGCTCGCGCACGCCTTGATCGCGCGCGGCTGCGGCCCCGGCCGGGTCGTTGCAGTTTGCATCGAGCGCGGCGTCGAGATGGTGGTCGCCCTCTACGCGGTGCTCAAGGCCGGCGCCGCCTACGCGCCGCTCGACCCCTCGGATCCGCGCGAGCGCATCCACTTTCTCATGCGCGACCTCGAGAGCCCGGTCGTGCTCGTCACCGCAGCGACGGCCTCCCGCGTGGCGGGGACCGACATCCCGCTGGTTCGGGTGGACGAGGAGGCTCCACCAGGCACACCCGCCACCAGACCCGCGGTGGGTCACGACGATCGGCATGCCGCGTACGTCATCTATACGTCGGGGTCGACCGGCACTCCCAAGGGGGTGGTGAACGTCCACTCCGGCCTGCGCAATCGGCTCTTGTGGATGCAGGCCGAGTATGGCCTCACCGCCGCCGACGCCGTCCTGCAGAAGACGCCGTACACCTTCGATGTCTCGGTGTGGGAGCTCTTCTGGCCGCTGATGTTCGGCGCCCGGCTGGTGATGGCGATTCCGGACGGTCACAAGGATCCTGGCTGCCTCGTCGCCACCATCCGCGCGCAAGGCATCACGACCATTCACTTCGTGCCGTCGATGCTCACGATGTTCCTCGAGCACCCTGATGTCGCGAGCTGCACGACGCTCCGTCGGGTGATCCTGAGCGGCGAAGCCCTGCCGCGCCCGCTGCAGGACCGCTTCTTCGAGCGCCTCCCGTGCGAGCTCCACAACCTGTACGGCCCCACCGAAGCATCCATCGATGTCTCGTACTGGGCCTGCGCGCGTGACGAGCGCGGGACGG
>JAYTBL010000169.1:0-5210 GCA_043736975.1 Polyangiaceae bacterium | reverse complement strand
GGGATCGTCGTGACCGCCGCCCGAGGCTGCGGCCGCGCTCGGGCTCCCCGACGCCGTGCAGGCTCGCGCGATGCTCGCAGACCTGCGCGGGGCGCTCGCTGCGCGGGGTTGAAGCTCACCTGAAGCGCATGCAGCGCCCGCCGGTGTAGGCGGCCTTGGCCTCGGGGCGCTGAACGCGCAGGACGCTCTCGCCGCTGATCATGGTCACGTTGAGATTGGACCGCGCGCTGCCGTAGCCGATGCCGCGGTACTTCAGCGCGAAGCTCCCCGTGAAGGTCGCGCCGTTCATCGAAAGCGCCGCCTCGCTCAGGTTGCCGTGGAGATCCATCCACGGCTCGGCGCTCGCGTTGATCCGCACCACGTCGACGGCCTGGCCGTTCGCGCCCTCGGCGCGGCTCGCGCGGCCCGGCGCCGAGATCTGCCAGGACTTGTCGTGCGTCACGTTCCCGAGATCCGGGTACCCGTAGTTGTGCGTGTTGAGAGGGCTACCGGCGACGGGGAGGCTGTCGCCCGCGTCGAAGGTGGCGTTGACGAGCGCGACCGGTGCGCAGCGACCGCCGGTCTGTACGGTGTTCGAGAAATTGTTGCCCAGCAGCTGACCGTGGTTGTCGTACTGGGTGCCGCAGCCGGAGATGTTGCCCAGCGTGTCGGGCGTCGCGGTGACGAAGTCGAGCACCTCGTCGGTCGCGAGCTGTCCGCCATCCCACGCGCAGAACGCGGCAAGCATCGCGTTCGTGACGCAGTTCATCGACTTGACGTCGAGGAGATCCTTGGCGGGGATGACCTTGCCGCTCGCGTCCTTGCCGTCGGCGCGCGGCACCTGGCTGTCGCGCGCCAGGATCTCGGGCGGGTAGTAGTAGGTCGGGAAGCCATATGCGCCGGCGTACACCGCGCAGTTGTTGCCGTGGAGATCCACGTAGAGCTCGGAGCCGAACTGGTAACGCGTGCCCATGCGGCGCACCTGGTCGGTGGCGGGCGGGAGGATGACGCCGGGACCCGGCGGACCGTTGTTGCCGTTGTCCTCGGGGCGCGGATCTCCGAGCAGCCGACGCGCGATCGTCTTCGTGCCGCCCTCGAGACCCGTGGGGAGGAACGCGTCCCATGACGGGTCCCAGATCTGCGGGCGATGCGCGGCGATCCAGCCCTTGATGTCGGGCTGCCCGCCACCTTCCGCGGTGAGCTGCTCGACGAACGCGCGCATGCGCCCTGCGGTGATCTCGTACTTGTCGAGGTACACGTTCTTCCCCGGGTGACCGAGGTCGGCGTAGCCGGGAACGGGCAAGGACCGGCAGCAGCTCTCGCTCTGCGCGCCGGGCTCGCCGACCTCGCCCTTTCCGCACGTGTCGCCGCCGAGGTGCGGCTTGCAGCTCGGCGCGCCCACACACTTCTTCGCGTAGCCGCACGCGACGTCGCAGTCGAGGTCGACGAGGCACGCCTTGCCCTCGGTGCAGCGCGGGTTGCCCTTGCCGCCGCAGTCGACATCGGTCTCGCTGCCGTCCCGCACCCCGGGAAGGGCCCCGGGGGGCGCGCCGGGACCGCCCGAGCTGCCCGAGCTACCCGAGCTACCCGAGCTACCCGAGCTGCCGGGGACGTCGGCTGGCGGACAGCTGTTGCTCGCGCAGGTCGGATCGACCGCCGAGATGGGCGGGGCCGAGCCTTCGTCGTCCGACGACGAGCAGGCCGCCATGGCCATGAGGGAACCGAACAACGTCACCATCCCGCGAGCGATATGCATGTGTGCCACGAAACCTCCGTGGCAATTTCGGTGCGCACCGCCGCGATGACGACGGCCCTTGTATTCCTGCACCTCGCGTGGCCCGCTGCGGCAGGGCTGTCGTAGCGTTCCTGGACAACGGCGCGGAACTACGCGCTACCCTGGAGCTCTTGCCGAAGCGCAGCGCGTACCTCTGCTACACCGACGGCTCGGCGAAGCACGGCCCTGGCGCACCCGGCGGATGGGGCTATTGCATCGTGACACCCGCGGGGCCCCGGCTCGAAGGTCACGGTAAGGCGCGCGGCACACTCGCGAAGGTGATGGAGTACCAGGCGGTCGCAGAGGCGCTCGCGGTCCTGCCAGAGCAAGCTGAGGTGACGGTGTTTTCGGACAATCAGTCGCTCGTGAAGAACCTCGACGAACAGCTCGGGACCTGGAGCGCGCGCGACTTCGCGAAGGTCGATCCCCTCGTCGTGGAGAGCGCGCGCCGCATCGACGCCTCGATCCGCGACCTGGGGCTCCGCGTGACCTGGCAATGGATCCGCGGCCACAACGGCAACGCGGGAAACGAGCGCGCCGACGCGCTCGCGGCCCAGGGCGCTCGGGAGGCGAAGGCGGAGCTGCGATGACGATGCGCTCGGTGCAGTACGACGGGTACGGCGGCACGGACGTCCTCCTGCTCCGCACGGAGGAGGTGCCCCGCCCGGGCCGCGGACAGGTCCTGGTGCGCATCCATGCCGCGGCGCTCAATCCGAAGGACGTGATCCTGCGGGCGGGCCGGCTCCGCATCTACCGCATCATCGCCGGGTCGCGCTTTCCGAAGCGCGTCGGGTTCGACTGGAGCGGCGAGGCTCTGGAGCTCGGTGCGGGCGTGAGCCACGTGCGCGTGGGCGACGCGCTCTACGGGATGATCGATGCGTGGTCGGCCGGGGCGTGCGCGACGCACGCGCTCGTCGAGACCGGCGAGCTCGCGCCGCGGCCGGCCTCGCTCTCGTGGGAGCAAGCCGCCGCGGTGCCGCTCGCCGCCATGACCGCGCTGCAGGCGCTGCGCGACGTGGCGCGCGTCGAGCGCGGGCAGCGCGTGCTGGTGAACGGCGCGTCGGGAGGCGTCGGGACCTTCGCGGTGCAGATCGCGAAGGCGCTCGGGGCGCGCGTGACCGCAGTGACGAGCGCGCGCAACGCCGAGCGCATGCGCGAGATCGGCGCCGACGAGGTGCTCGACTACGAAAAGGACGACCTGCGCGCCAAGGCCGGGCAGCAGGAGGTCTTCTTCGATGTCTTCGGCAATCGCTCCTTCCCGTTCGCGCGCTCGCTGCTCGCGGCGAGCGGCACGTACGTCTCGACGGTCCCGAAGGGCCACCTCCTGCGCGACACCGTGCTCACCGCGCTGCGCGGCAAGCGCGCGCGGCTGGTGATCGTGAAATCGCGCGCCGCCGATCTCGTGACGCTCGCGGGATGGATCGACCAGGGGCTGGTCAGCCCGATCATCGACCGGGTCTTCCCGCTCGAGGAGATCGCCGCGGCCGAAGAGTACCTTGCCACGCGCCGCGCGCGCGGCAAAGTCGTGGTTCGCATGAGCGACGGCTGATCCGCAGGCGAGTCGCGCGGGCGAGCGCGGGCCGCTATTGTCGAACGATGCAAGGCCCACCGCACAATCCTTGGGGACAGCCGCCGTACCCGCAGCCGCAGCAGCAGCAACCGTTCGGATCGCCGCAGCCGTAGGGGGCGCCGCAGAACTACGCGCCGCCGCAGAACTACGGGCCGCAGCCTGCCGGCGGCTTCGGCGGGCTCCGTATCCCCCGCAGCCGTCGATGCCGATGCAGCACGACGCCCCGGTCGCGAGCGTCGGCATCTTCGGTCACCTGCCCTGCCCGCAAGTCGGCGATCACCGCCCGGAAGATCCTGAAGATCGGCGGCGGCGTCACGCTGCTCGTGTTCGTCTTCGCGGTCCTCGGCATCCTCCAGCTCATCGCGTAGCGCGCGAGCAACTGACAGCCTCGTGTCAGGACAGATCGGCGACGATCGTCTCCGACACTTCCCAGAGCCGCTTCGCGATCTCGGGGTCGCGTGCATCGCGGCGCGGCTTGGCGACGTTGCAGTCGGCGAAGTACTCCCCGGTGACGCCGGCGAGCGAAGGGTTCGTGGCGACGTAGACCTGCGTGGCAGCGCCCTGCGGCACGCTCTTGAGGCCCACGGGCTCCGCGACCTTGAGCACGAGCGCGACCACCGGGTTCATGTTCCGCGAGAGGTTGGTGGCGATGACGCCGGGATGGACGGCGTTGGCGGTCTTCTTCGT
The DNA here is from genome assembly GCA_043736975.1 of Polyangiaceae bacterium. Classification (GTDB taxonomy): domain Bacteria; phylum Myxococcota_A; class Polyangia; order Polyangiales; family Polyangiaceae; genus Labilithrix. The sequence goes on along the minus strand of JAYTBL010000169.1, from coordinate 1,200 downwards.
TCCCGCGAAGCGGCGACTCAGCTCCTTCGCGAAGAGCAGGTTGGCAATCTTCGATTGGCCGTAGTTCCGGAAGTCACGATAGCCCTTCGAGCCGTCGAGGTTGTCGAACTGGATGGCGCCGCTCGGGGCCTGCTTGTGGGCAGCGCTGCTGAGCATCACGACGCGCCCGGTGTCGGTGAGCTGCTCGAGCAGCCCGGTGACGAGGATGAAATGGCCGATGTGGTTGGTGAAGAACTGCTTCTCGTAGCCGTGCACCTTCTCGAGCCGGGGGAGCGCCATGATGCCGGCGTTGCAGACGATGGCGTCCAGCTTCACGCCCTTCGCCTTGACCGTCTCGACGCATGCGCGAATGCTCGCCGGATCGGACAGCTCGCAGGCGACGGGGATAATCTGGCCCTTCACCTGGTCGCCCGCCTCCTTCGCTTTCTCCACGGTGCGGGCGGCGCCGATCACCAGCGCGCCGCGCAGCGCGAGGACGCGCATGGTCTCCGCGCCGAGGCCGGAGTTGCAGCCGGTGACGAGGATGGTTTGCCCGTCGAGCGAGAGCCCCTCGGTGACCTCCTCCGCGGTGGAGCCGTAGCCGAACCCGCTGGGGCCCTTGGACGTGAAGTGTTCGTAGAGCGACATGCGGGGATCCTACCCCGTCGCCCGTCCCCCCGGGTCAGTCGCTCGCGGGCGGCGGTAGCGACGCGTTCGCGCGCAGGCGCCACGCGATGCGCTCTTCGAGGGCCGTGGCCTCGATCCCGAGGGTCGCCGCGGAGGCCAGTAGCAGGACGCGCTCCTGAGGATCGACCCGGCCGTCGATGACGGCGGCCTCGACGAGCAGCGCCATCACGCGCGTCTGCACGTCGGGCGCGAGCGCGCGCAGGGTGGTGGTGGTGCGGCCGAGATCGCTCTCTGCGAGCGGCGCCGCGGCATCGCGCGCGGGCAGGCCGAAGCGCTCGACGATCTTCCGCAGGTACTCCCGCTCCGCGGACGCGACCACCCCGTCCGCGGCGATCACCGCCTCGATCAGCTGACAGACCTTGTGCCGCTCCTCGACGTCCATGGCCGTCCAGGATAACCCGGCGGCCCCGCGCCGGTTGAAAGTTCCTGGCCCGGGGTGGCAACTCCTGCTCTCTTGCGGACTTGCGGAGGTTGGCCCGCGCCGGCTCTAGCGGACGCGCGGACGCGCGACTCTTGCTTCACCGAGGAGGAGAT
>JAYTBL010000168.1:0-1994 GCA_043736975.1 Polyangiaceae bacterium | reverse complement strand
ATGGAGCGCCTCCATGAGGATCGTCGCCCGTGCAGACGTCGGCCGCTGGCAGGATGGCCAGGCTGGGAGCCGCGCCGCCCGCCGCCTGGCCATGAGCTTCTGCTTCCTCGATCAACCTACGCCGCCGCTGTTCTCGCGCCGCGACGATGGCGCAAGCTACGCCGGCGAGCACGAGCGCGAGGAGACCCACGAGAGTGCTCGGGTCGGCGCGTCTCGCTTGCACGAGCGCGCACGGTCCGCTCGGTCGAGCGCCGAAGAGGCAGCGGCGCGCGCGATCGCTTGCGCGAATCGGGTGAGCGCGACGCCCAAGAGCAAGCCGAATACGAGCCCGAACGCGGCTACGAAGATCATGACGAGGCCCGCCACCGAGCTGCCTTCGCCCCTCCGGAAGACCTCGATAACGACGACGAGCGCAACGGCGGCAGTCAGTCCCGCCGCGGCGCCGGCCGTCGCGCAAATGCCCGGCCCGATCTTCGGAGCGCGCAGCACGAGCCACATGGCCGTGCCGCCGATCATCATGTACATGACGTTGGCCGAGACCAGGATGAGCACACGACCGAGCGACATGTTCACGAGCCCGAACAGTGTCGCAATCGAGCACGCACCCACGAGGCCCGCCGCGACCGTACCTACCTGGATGGGACCCACGCGGCCGAGGACGCCGATCGGCGGTAACGTCGGCGTGGGCTTGCTCACCCCGCGAGCGTACCGCGCGGCGAACAGCGAACAGCGAAAGGCTCTCTTCCCGCACCGCTACCGGCGGAACGCGGGCTCCAGCTCCAGGCGCAGATCCCCGTAGACCTGCGCGCGGCGCTCGTCGCGCACGCGCTCCCTGCAGGACAGTGACCGCACGGCCTTCAGGGGAAGGACGTTTCGCGGATCGGTCACGACCGTTGCCTCGCGCGCCAGGATCCGGGAGGCCGTGAGCGACGCAGGGTCGACGCCGTCGCGAAGCCGCCGCGCCTCGAGGTGCAGGTGGACGAGCTCGGGGGACTCGCTGTCGCCGACGAAACCCACGAGCTTTCCGGCCGGCAACCGCTCGCCTTCCTTCAGCTCCGGCGCCGCGGCCTCGAGGTGACCAAAGAGCAAGACGTAGTGACGCCGCTCGCCACCCTCACGCACCGCATGCAGCGTGACGACGGTGTTGCCGAAGAGCGGTCCGACGTAGAGCACCTTTGCGTCGCCGACCTGATGGGCGAGCTCGATCATCGTGATGCTCGTTCCGCGCGGCTGCGGGAGATCGACGCCGCCGTGGCCCACCGCCCGCATCGTGCCGCGGCGCTGCAGCTCGTCCGGCAGATCGAGATCGTAGCCCGACGTCACGGTGGCCCATCCCGCGAGCGGGTAGCGATACGCGTCGTAGTCCGTCGGGCGATCCCAGCGCCGCGGGATCTGGTCGTAGTCGATCACCTGGGCGCCCTGGACGGTGTGCCACGTCGCGACGACATCGGCCGCGGGCGGCTCTTGCCAGAACGGAGCGGTGAAGAGCGTCAGGCGGGGCTCGCCGTCGAGGAAGAAGCCGCACGGAAGACCTGGCTGGGCCGTCGCATCCTCTTCGCTTTCCGCCTCGCCTTCATACCAGGGTGACGAGGCCGGCGCGTTCGTCGGCCCACCGAGCAAGGCGAGGTCGGTCGCCCCGAGCCCCGACCACCACGTCGTCATCGTATTGCCCGTGATGCCGGTGATGCCCGTGATGCCCATGATGCCCATGCCGCGAATGCCGAACGGCTCCGCGACGCGCGCCTCGGCGTCTGCCGAGCAGCACAGGAGACCCACGCCCAGCATCGCAGCGAACGTGCGCCGCATGGCGCCCGGGGCTCGCTGGAACGGCAATGAGCCCATCTCCTTGATGTAGCAACCCGACGGCCACGAGGCACATTCTCGGACGGCAATGTGACGGAGCGCGCGTGACCGACCATGCCTGAGCTCGCATCTGCCGGCCCACGCGCTAGAGCCAGGCCGTGCTGCGCCACGTCTCGAACCCGCCGAACCCG
>JAYTBL010000167.1:0-12093 GCA_043736975.1 Polyangiaceae bacterium | reverse complement strand
CATCGACCCGCCGGAGACCCGCATGCTGAAAGTCCCGCTCGACCCGCTCACCAGGGTCGGTTGGGACATGTCGGGCATGGGGACTTACGTCGATCAGGTCAGGGGGTTCGGCTCGGTCGTCGGCGGCTGGATGTACTGGAACTCCGAGGGCGACCCCGACGCGGACCCCCAGCGCGGGGACCAGTCCACGGACCGCATGCAAATGGCCTTCGGGAACGGTGTTCAGGTGACGGTCGTGCTGGAGGTCCAGCCGGGCCAGGCCGTCGTCTGGAGCGTCGGGCCGGACCTGGGCGACGACGGCGGGCGGACGCACCTCAAGAACGTCCGCTCGCGGTTCGGCGGGGGCGACATCGTCACCGTGGTCCCGCTGACCGGGAAGCCGCCCGCGAAACCGTGACCCGCCCCGGGGGGGCCGGGCGCTGGTACAATGTCGGCCCCGCACCCCACAGGGTTACCCTCCGATGGCCGAGAAGCGCAGTGGCGCCCCGCTGATCGACCTGGCGGCCACCGCCATCAGCCCGGCGCTGATCATGCTGATGGTCGGCAGCCTCGTCTTCTTCCTGATCGAGGTGCTCTACCGCGGGGCCTACTCGTCGCGGCTGCTCTACACCTTCTTCTTCTTCACCGTCGGCGCCGTGCTGATCGCCCGCATCACGATCGAGCAGGGTCGGGCGCGCGCGGGCCTCTACGCGGCCGCGCTGGCCGGCTCCTGCTTCGTGGCCATGCTCGCCTTCGTCGAGTACCCCAGCGGCGCCATGAGCGCCCTCGGGCCGGTCGTCAATATCGCGCTGATGGCCCTGGTGCTCTGGGCGGCGGACCTGCTGACCTGGGACTGCACGCACTTCGACGACGCCCGCAAGGCCTCGGGCCGCGGCGTCCTGGCGGCGATCGGCCTCGACGACGGCGCGCGGGCGCCCGGGGACGATGAGGACGAGGACGAGGTCGAGCTGACGCCCAAGCAGCGCAAGCTGGGCTGGCTCGAACGCTGGGGGGCCTACCGCGCCGAGCGCAAGAAGCGGCCGCACACGCCCGGCACGCGCGTGCTCTACTTCGCGCTCGCCGCCCTGCCGCTCTTCGCGCTGGGCCAGTCGCTGATCCCCGCGGACGACTCGGCGCGCCGCTCGGCGACCTTCTTCCAGATGGCGGTCTACATCGCCAGCGCGCTGGCGCTGCTGGTGACGACGAGCCTGATGGGGCTGCGGAAGTACCTGGAGGAGCGCGGCGCGACGATCTCGCCGGCGCAGACGGTGAGCTGGCTGGTGCTGGGCGGGGGGCTGATCCTGGCGTTCGTGATGGTCGGGGCGATGCTGCCGCGGCCGCACAACGAGACGCCGCTGGTGGACCTCGGCAAGAGCCGCGCGAGCGACCGCAACGCCTCGAAGAACGCCCAGGTGCGCGACGGCTCCTCCGGCAAGGGGGACGGGGCCGCGGGCAAGAAGGCCGAGGCCGGCGCGGGCAAGAACTCGGCCAAAGGGGGCGAGCAGAAGGGCGGCAACGGCGGCGAGAAAGGCTCCGGCGGCGGCAAGGGCGACTCGCAGGGGGGCCAGCAGAAGGGCGGCGAGTCGAAGGGGGGCGAACAGGGCCAGCCGAAGGGCAAGGGCAACGAGCAGTCCAAGAGCGACAGCAAGTCCAAGGACAAGAACGACTCGAACAAGGGCGGGCCGAACAACGCGAAGTCCGGCGACCCCAACAAGAGCAGCGGCAAGGAGTCGGAGAAGAAGGACGACAAGGGCGGCGAGGGCGAGGAGGCCGACAAGGCGGAGGAGGGCGAAAAGGAGGGCGACTCCGAGTCGAGTTCCTCACCGCCTTCTTCGATCACGTCATTACTGGAGAACATCAGCGGCTTCATCAAGTGGCTGGTCTGGATCGTCATCGCGGTGGCGGTCGTCGTCGGCCTGGTCGTGTTCGTCTTGAAGGGGCTGGCGCCGTTCACGAACTGGGCGCGGAATCTCCTCGACTGGCTGCGCGGCCTTTGGCGGCGCAAGTCGGGTGGCCCCACGGTCGGCGGCGCGGAGCAGGAGGCCGCGGAGGCGGAGGCCCGGCGCCCGGCGCCCTTCGACGCCTACCGCAACCCCTTCGCGCGGGGGTCGGTCGAGCGCGAGCCGTCGGAGGTCGTCGAGTACACCTTCGCGGCGTTCGACGGCTGGGCGTGGGAGCGCGACCTGGGGCGGAAACCGGAGGAGACGCCGATCGAGTTCGCGGTCCGCGTCGGCCACCAGCACGCCGAACTGGACGACCCGGGCTTCGCGGTCGCGCAACTCTACGTGCGGGTGCTTTACGGCCGGAGGCCGATCACGGCGGCCGAGCTGAAGCCGGCCGAGGAGCTGTGGGACCGCCTCGAAGCGCAGCCCCACGTCGCCCGACCCTGACGCCGATCGTCGCCCGCGGCACAACCGGCGCGGGCGCCGCGGCGGTCTGGGCAAGTTCCGCCGGCCCGCCCTGGCATTCCGCTTGCTGTTCAGTTAATCCAACAGAGTAGACTACACGCCCCCGGACGCCCGATCCATGACCACGCCCGCTTCGCCGAGGCTCTCGCCGCAGGATCTGTACCTCTTCAACGAGGGCAGTCACGTCCGCCTGTACGAGAAGCTCGGCTCGCACGCGATGACGCTCGACGGGGTCGCCGGCTACCACTTCGCCGTCTGGGCGCCGAACGCCGAGTCGGTCTCCGTCATCGGGGACTTCAACGGCTGGGACCCGCGCGCCCACCGCATGGCCTGCGCCGACGGCAGTGGCGTCTGGATGCTGTTCATCCCCGGCGTCGAGCGCGGCGTCTGCTACAAGTACCGCATCACCGCGCGGCACAGCGGCTACCGCGTCGACAAGTGCGACCCCTTCGCCTACACGACCGAGATCGCGCCCAAGTCCGCCGCCGTGACCTGGGACCTCGACTACCAGTGGGGCGACGCGGCCTGGATGAAGGGGCGCAAGGCGAAGCTCACCCAGGACGCCCCGGTGTCCATCTACGAGATGCACCTCGGCTCGTGGATGCGCGAGAGCGTGCCCCCGCACCTCTCGTACAGCTACCGCTCCATCGCCCCGCTGCTGGCGGACTACCTCAAGAAGCTGGGCTTCACGCACGTCGAGTTCCTGCCGCTGACCGAGCACCCCTACTACGGCTCGTGGGGCTACCAGGCGACCGGCTTCTTCGCCGCGACCAGCCGCTACGGCTCTCCGAGCGATCTCATGTTCCTCGTCGACACGCTGCACCAGGCTGGCCTGGGCGTGATCTTCGACTGGGTGCCAGCGCACTTCGCGCGCGATCTGCACGGCCTCGCGGCGTTCGACGGTACGCCGACCTTCGAGCCCGACGACCCCGCGCAGGCGGTCCATCCCACGTGGGAGACGGGCCTCTTCGACTTCGGCAAGCCCGAGGTGCGCAGCTTCCTGCTCTCCAGCGCCACCTATTGGATCGAGACTTTCCACGCCGACGGGCTGCGCGTCGACGGCGTCGAGAGCATCCTCTACGCGAACCACGCGAGCGGGCCCGAGAGCAAGGCGGGCGTCGCGTTCCTGCGCCAACTCACGAGCACGCTGAGGAAGGCGCAACCCGCGGCGGTGCTGGCCGCCGAGGACTCATCGAGCTTCCCCGGCGTGACGCGGCCGGTGAGCGAAGGCGGCCTCGGCTTCGACCTCAAGTGGGACATGGGGCTCGCCCACGATCTCCTCCGCTACCTCGCGCGCGATCCCATCGAGCGCTCCGAGCACCAGGACGCGCTCACGTTCCGCTCCGTCTACCAGTCGAAGGAGAGCTACGTCATCCCGCTCTCCCACGACGACGTCATCGCCGAGCGCGGCGGCTCGCTGCTCGGCCAGATGCACGGCGACTCCTGGCAGCGCTTCGCGAACCTCCGCCTCCTCTACGCGATCGCGTGGGCCGAGCCCGGCAAGAAGCTCATGTTCATGGGCGACGAGCTCGGTCAGGAGCAGCCCTGGCACCATGATCGGAGCCTCGACTGGCACCTCGCGCAGGAACCGGCGCACGCCGGGATCGCGCGGCTGGTCGGCGACCTCAATCGCCTCTACCGCGAGCTGCCGGCGCTGCACGCCGGCGACGCGCGCGCGAGCGGCTTCGAGTGGGTCGACGGCTCGAACGCCGCGATGAGCGTGATCACGTTCCTCAGGCGCGGGCGCGGTGACGAGGACGTGGTCCTCGTGGCCTGCAACTTCACGCCGGTGCCGCGCCACCAGTACCGCATCGGCGTGCCGCGGGGCGGGGCCTGGCGCGAGGTGCTGAGCAGCGACGCCACGATCTACGGCGGCAGCGGACACGGGAACCTCGGGGGCGTCGAGGCGGTGCCGTATCCCTGGAACGGGCGCCCGTCCTCGGTGGTGGTCACGCTGCCGCCGCTGGGAGCCATCATCCTCGCGCGCGGATGAATGGGTTGGTCCCGGATGTGCAGCGGGATAGGCTCGTGCTCACCCGGTCCGACCACGAGATGACGTTGCCCGCCGAATCCGATACGCCCGAGAGGGCGAGCACGCCCAAGCTTCCGGTCGTCAAGAAGGTGCCGTTCTCGATGGTCCGCACCTTCGTGCTCGCGGATCTCATCACGCTGGGGAATGCGTTCTGCGGCACCGGGGCAGTGCTGGCGAGCATGAGCTACGTGGCGTCGAACGATCGGACCGCGATCTGGGCGGCGCTCGTGCTGCTCCCGCTCGCGCTGGTGTGTGACGCGCTGGACGGGGCCGTGGCACGTTGGCGCCGCAAATCCTCGCCGCTCGGGGCCGATCTCGACTCGCTCGCCGACATCGTCTCCTTCGGCGTCGCGCCCGCGGCGCTGGGCTTCGCGCTCGGGCTTCGCGGCGGGTGGGACTCGATCGGGCTTTGCTTCTTCGTGGCCTGCGGCATCAGCCGCCTCGCGCGCTACAACGTGACCGCGACCGCGCTCTCCGATGAGACCGGGAAGGTCAAGTACTACGAGGGCACGCCCATCCCCACGAGCCTCGCGCTGGTGCTGGTGCTGGGTATCGCGTTCGCGAAGTACTCGGTGGGCGACGCCATCTGGGGAGGCACCCTGGCGCTCGGGCCGTGGAACCTGCATCCGCTATCGCTGATGTACGTGGTGAGCGGAGCGCTCATGGTCAGCACGTTCCGCATCCCGAAGCCCTGAAGAACCAGCGGGACTCGGCCGCGCGTCATCCGATCAGGCTAGTGCAGGTGGAGGAGCGGCCGCGAGGCATCCCTGAGCCCGAAGGAGTATCCTGACCGTCGAGATGCCGACCGCGCTGCTCCTCGGCCCTGGCTCGGTGGTGGGCGGCGAATACACGATCCGCGCGCCCCTCGAGGAGGGCGGGATGGGGGCGGTCTACATCGCCGAGCAGCGCAGCACCGGCAAGCTGCGCGCGCTGAAGCTCATGCACCGCGAGATCGTCGCCGATCCCGCGCTGCAGCGGCGCTTCGAGCAGGAGGCGCGCGTGGCCTCGCGCATCCGCAGCGAGCACGTGGTCGACGTGCTGGCGGCCGGCGTCGACGAGCCGAGCGGGCTGCCCTTCCTGGTGATGGAGCTGCTGGAAGGAAGGGACCTGCGCCATCACATCGATGCCGTCGGCTCGCTCCCGCACCACGAGATCCGCGCCATCTACGAGCAGCTCTGCCATGCGATGGCCGCGGCGCACGAGGGCGGCGTCGTGCATCGCGATCTCAAGCCGGAGAACGTGTTCCTGGCGCGCTCGCTGCGCGCAGGCGGCGCGCCGTTCACGGTGAAGGTCCTCGACTTCGGGATCGCGAAGATCGAGGCCGAGGCGGGGACGCGCGCCACGAAGGGCGCGGTGGGCTCGCCGCTCTGGATGGCGCCCGAGCAGACGGCGCCCGGGCCGGTGACGCCCGCCGCGGACGTGTGGGCGCTCGGCCTGCTCGCGTACGAGCTGGTGACGGGCAGTAGCTTCTGGCGCGCGGCCAACAGCGACGGCGGCACGACGGCGCAGCTCCTGCGCGAGATCGTGCTCGATCCGATCCCGTCGGCGAGCACCCGCGCGCGCGAGCAAGGTCTCGCGCATCTGCTGCCGGAGGGCTTCGACGCATGGTTCGCGAGGTGCGTGGAGCGCGAGCCCGAGCAGCGCTTCGCGGATGCCGCGGCGCTGTGGCGCGCGATGGCCGCCCTCTTCGGCGAGGCGACGCACGTGACGACGCGCGAGGCGCTCGCGGAGACCTTCGTGGCGCCGATGGCCGGCAGCGTACCGATGCAGCGCGCCGCGGAGACGGGCGACGCGACGTCGTTCCGCGCGCCGTCGCTGGGCAAGGCGGTGAGCGCGCCGCCGGTCTCGGAGGATGCTCCCCCGAAGAGCCACAAGCTCCCGGCGGAGACGCCGCTGGAGAGCGTGCGCGACGTCCCGCGAGCGGCGCCCCCAGTGGCGTCGACCCCGCAGGGTACGGGGAGGGTAGCCATCGCGCTGGGCGTGGCGATCGCGGCGCTGGGCATCGGCGTGGGCGCCTACCTGTCGCGCAGCGACCGCGCCGCGCGCATCGAGATCCAGTCCGCGCCGGCGACCTCCGTGCTCGCGTCGGCGAGCGCCCCCCTGCTCGCGCCTGCCTCCGCCGTCGCCGTCGCCGTCACCATCGCGTCCGCCCCCTCCTCCAACGCGTCGCCGCGCGCCGCCTCCGCGAGCGCCTCCGCGTCTCCCTCTTCCTCCGCCCCCCGGCGCGCCGCGATCGGCGGCGGCTTCGGCGACCCCACCGATCGCAACGGCGCCGTCACCTGGAAGGTCCAGGACCACCACGTGCGCCTGTTCACGCGGCTCGTCTCCAACGAGAGCAACGTCGCCGACGCCGTGGTGCGCAAGGCCGTGGACTGGAGCTCGTGGGAGTACCTTCGCTGCTACGAGCGCGCGTTCGGCGGCGCGAAGGATCTCCCCGAGGGCACGGTCGCGGTCGGCTTCGACATCCTCGATCAGCTGCCGCGCCACGCCGCGCTCGTCTCGTCCACCATCGAAAGCGCCACCTTCAACGACTGCGTGGTACGCACGCTCGTGGGCCAGACCATCAACGCTGCGGGGCCCGACGGCAAGGGCCACGTGGTCCACGCATTCCGTTTCGTGCCGAACTGATCACGATGCTGACCGAGGAGCAGTTCGAAGCGCGCCGCCAGGAGCTCGAGGCCGAGCTCGGCGAGCCGATCACCCTCGACGGCCTGAGCGCGGACTACCGCATCTTCCAGCGCAAGAAGGGCCATCGCCACTCCACCGACGATCTGCTCACCGCGTGGTACGCGCTCGCCAACAGCCCGCCCGTGACGCGCTGCCTCGACCTCGGTACCGGCATCGGCACCGTGGGTCTGCTGGTGCTCGCCGGCATGCCGCCCGCGTGCCGCCTCACGTGCATCGAGGCGCAGGAGGTGAGCTTTCGCTTCCTCGGCGAGAACATCCGCGGCAACGGCCTCGAGGCGCGCGTCGACGCCCGGCGCGGCGATCTCCGTGAGCTCACGCTCGAGGAGCGCTTCCCGCTCGTCACCGGTAGCCCGCCCTACTTCGACGTGAGCGCCGGTATCGTCCCCGCCGACTCGCAGAAGGCGCACGCGCGCTTCGAGCTCCGCGGCGACGTTCGTGACTACGCCCGCGCGGCGCGCCGCCATCTCGAGGAGCAGGGCCTCTTCGTCCTCTGCTTCCCGTTCGCGCAGAAGGCGCGTGCGCTCGCGGCGCTGCGCGCGGAGGGCTTCACGCGCATCGCGCACCGCGACGTCGTCCCGCGGGAGAGCCTGCCCGCGCTCTTCTCGGTGTTCGCGTGCCGCGCCGTCCCCGGCGCGCCCGAGGAGGCGCAGGAAGAGGCGTTCGTGGTGCGCAACGTCGACGGCACGCACACCCAGGCCATGCACGACGTCCGCGCCCGCTTCGGCTGGGCTCCCTCCGAGGATCACGCCCGATGAAGCCCACCATGGACATGCCTGCCCGCCTCGCGCCCGTCGAGGTCGACGCCTCGGGCCCGGATCTCCTGCGCGATCCGCTGCTGAACAAGGGCACCGCGTTCACCGACGCCGAGCGTGACGAGCTCGGTCTGCACGGCCTCTTGCCGCCGCACGTGGGGTCGCTCGAAGGGCAGCTCGATCGCCGCCTCAAGGCGCTGCGGGCGATGCCCACCGCGCTCCAGAAGTACCTCTTCCTGCGTGGCCTCCAGGATCTCAACGAGACGCTGTTCTACGCGCTCCTCGGCGCGAACCTCGAGGAGCTGCTGCCGATCGTCTACACCCCGACGGTGGGGGAGGGCTGCGAGCGCTTCAGCGACGTGTTCACCAAGCCGCGCGGCCTCTTCCTCAGCTGGCCGCATCGCTCGCGCATCGAGCAGATCTTCGAGGATCCGCGGCTCGACGGCACCGAGGTCATCGTCGTGAGCGACGGCGAGCGCATCCTCGGCCTCGGCGATCAGGGCGCGGGCGGCATGGGCATCCCCATCGGCAAGCTCTCGCTCTACACGGCGTGCGCCGGACTCCACCCGCGGACCACGCTTCCCATTCTCCTCGACGTCGGCACCGACAACGAGGCGAGGCTCACCGACCCGCTCTACGTCGGCTGGAGACACCCCCGGATCCGCGGCCAGGACTACGACGACTTCATCGAGCTCTTCGTGCGCGCGGTCGTCAAGCGGTGGCCGAACGTGCTCCTCCAGTGGGAGGACTTCGCGCGCCAGAACGCCAGCCGGCTGCTCGAGCGCTACCGCGATCGCCTCTGCACGTTCAACGACGACATCCAGGGGACCGCCGCCGTGGCCGCCGGGACGCTGCTCGCCGCCATCGCTGCGACCGGCGGTTCGATGGCGGACCAGCGCATCGTGGTGTTCGGCGCCGGCACCGCAGGCTCGGGGATCGCGAGGCTCCTCCTCCAGATCATGGTGGCGAGCGGCATGAGCGAGGCCGAGGCGCGCCTGCACTTCTACGCCGTCGACCGGCAAGGCCTCCTCGTCGACGACATGCCCGATCTCCAGCCGTTCCAGCGCCCGTTCGCGCAGTCGCGCGCCCGGCTCGCCGGGTGGACTCTCCAGCAGCCGGCCGCCATCAGCCTGCTCGACGTGATGAACAACGCGCGCGCCACGACCCTCATCGGCGTGACCGGGCAGCCCGGCGCGTTCAGCGAGTCGATCGTCCGCGCGATGGCGAGCCACACCGAGCGGCCCGTCATCTTTCCGCTCTCCAACCCCACCGCGCGCGCCGAGGCGACGCCCCAGGATCTGCTCGACTGGACGTCGGGCCGCGCCATCGTCGGCACCGGGAGCCCGTTCCCGCCCGTGATGCGCAACGGCAACCGCTGGAAGGTCGATCAGACGAACAACACCTACGTCTTTCCGGGCGTCGGGCTGGGGGTCCTCGCGGTGGGCGCGCGACGCGTGACCGATCGCATGTTCGAGGTGGCGGCGCGTACGCTCGCCGACTGCTCGCCGGCGCGCCCGCACTCCTCGTACGAGCCCAGCGAGCCTCCGCCCCTGCATCTGCTCGCGCCGGTCATCGAGCTGCGTGAGGTGGCGGTGGTGGTGGCGCGCGCCGTCGCGCGAGCCGCGCGCGAAGAGGGCCTATGCGAGGCGCTCAGCGACGCCCAGATCGACGCGCGCATCGCTGCCAAGATGTGGCAGCCGAGCTACGCGCCTTACCAGGCCAGGCGAGCCGCGCGCTGAGCGCTCGCGTCACTCGCAGTAGAAGGTCGTGACGCGCATCGACTCGACCCGCGCCTCGAGGGCGGCGCTTCCCGCGTCCTCCTGGCGCAACGCGTAGATCTCGACGCCGAACCCCGGCCTGCCCACCAGGTCGGGCGTGAGGTCGTTGCCCCACGTGTCGACCGCCTGCCCGTCATGGTGCGTGCCGACGATGAAGCGCGGTCACGCCGTGGCGAGGAACTTCGGGCGCTCGGAGGGCGCGCCGTCGAGCCAGAGCTCGATGTTGCCGTCGCCGATGCCCGTGTCGCTGGCCTGGCGCCGAAGCTCCACCTCGACGCCCTTGATGGTGGCCGAGCCCGGGATCGCGAACCCGAAGTCGGTGATGCGCAGGTGCTCGCTCGACTGGCCGAGATCGAGCGTGGCGTGCGCGAGCTGGCCGTCGCGATCGCGCGCGTTCTCGGGGGTCGCCCAGGCGATGCCGGTCGCGCCGGCGCGGGGGATGCTCGCGGCGATCTTGCCCGCCCGCGGTCCGTCGACCTTCACCGGGCAGCCCGCGTCGACGCCGTTCAGCGGATCGCGCGGGTCGTCGGTCCCGGAGTCGCCCGTGGGTAGCGTGCTGCCTTCACCTGGGCCTCCATCCGTGGGCGCTTCGGAGGTGCCGCTCGTCCCGCAGGCGACCGCGGTGAGGAGCCCGAGGCCTGCCACCGCGCTCCTCGTTCGCGGAATCCGGGAGATCGGAGAGGGAACTGTCACGGTCCTGTCACCCCTTCCAGTGTACGTCGGATCGGGTCGCGCGCGAGCCGAAGCCAGGGTAGACCGGCCAGCCGATGAACACGCACGCCCTGGCCGATCAGCCCGCTGCGCAAGAGGCCGAGCTCGCTCCGGCGAGCGTCCCGCGGGGCGCCGTGAAGCCGCTCCTGCGTGGCGTCTCGCATCAGATCTTCTTCTTCGTCGCGCTCGTTGCCACCGCGCTCCTCGTTCGCGGCTGCACGACGCGAGAGGGCGCGCTCGCGTCGGCGGTGTTCGGCGCGTCGCTGGTCCTGCTCCTCGGCACCAGCGCGATGTATCACCGTGTCGACTGGGCGCCGGTCGCGCGCGCGCGCATGCGCCGCATGGACCACGCTGCGATCTTCATGCTCATCGGCGGAGGCTACACGCCGCTCTTCGCGCTCGTGGAAGGCCCCAGCGGCGGGCACGGCGCGCTGGTGGCGATCTGGGTCGGCGCGGCGGTCGGCGTGATCAAGTCGCTCGCATGGCCGAAGGCGCCGAAGTGGCTGACCGCGCTGGTGTGCGTCGTGATCGGCTGGATGGTCATCGGTCAGGTGTTGGGCCGCACGCCGGTCGTGGGCAGCACCTGCATCGGGCTCCTCACCGCCGCGGGCGTCACGTACACCGTCGGCGCGGTGGTCTACGCGCTGAAGCGCCCGAACCCGTGGCCGCGCGTCTTCGGCTACCACGAGATCTTCCACCTGCTCGTGGTCGTCGCCAGCGGCTTCCTCTTCACGCACGTCGCTTTGGTGGTGCGCGCGGTGGCGGGCTGAGCGCGAGACGCCGGTAGCGGGCCAGCCGGCCCGGGGTGTGCATCAGCGGTCGGGGTGAACGACCGGACCGGAGCACGGCGAGGGAAACGTGGCGTGCGGCGCCTCGTCACCTGGCTCGCTGTGGCGCTTTTGTCGTCGTACCTCGTGTTCCTGGTGGCGATGAACGTGTTCCTCTCGACGGCGCTGTTCGGCAAGGCCCTGAACGCGGATCCCGACACGATCTTCATCACGTTCGAGCGCGGCTGGTCGCTGTGGCCGGGACGCGTGCACGCGCGCAAGCTCGTCATCCGTAGCAGCGACAGCGGCGTCCAGTTCATCCTCCGGATCGACCGCTGCGACTTCACGTTCTCGCCGCTCGACCTCGCCCTGGAGAAGACGTTCCACGTCACGCGCGTCACCGGCTCGGGCATCACCTTCCACGCGCGCCAGCGCGCCCCCGCGCCCAGCCTCACGCCGGCGGTGCTCGATTCGCTCCCGGCGATCGCCGGCTTCGAGCGGATGCCGCTGCCGGTGCAGACGCCGCCGAACCTCCTGGAGCGCTGGGACGATCGGTACTGGCACCTCTTTTCGGTGCGGCTCGAGAACGTCGTCGCCGACGAGGTGCGCGAGGTCGCGATCGACACCATGCGCTGGACCGGCGAGGCCCACATCACGGGCGGCTTCTCCCTGAAGCCGATCCGCGAGGCCGAGATCAGCGACATCCACCTGACCCTCCGCGAGCGCGTGCCCGGCAAGGTCACCTTCCTCCAGCACGTGATGGTGGAGCCGGTCGCGGGGACCCTCGATCTGAACATCGCGGCGTTCGACCCGCGCACCATCCAGCTCGACGAGCTCGTCCACCACATCACGCTGCGCACCGACATCCACGGTCGCGTGCCTGATCTCGCGGGCTGGCCTCGGTCGTTGACCGAGCCGCTGCAGCTAGGGGGCGCGGTGGATCTGAACCAGGTCGCGGTGCGCGTCGCCGCGGGCAAG
>JAYTBL010000166.1:0-1996 GCA_043736975.1 Polyangiaceae bacterium | reverse complement strand
TCGTCGGGCGGCGTCGGCGCCGCGCCGAGCGCCTCCACGATCCTCCGCACCTCGCGCGTCGGACAGCCCAGCCAGCTCGCGATCTCGGTCTCCTCGGGCGTCTCTCCGTGCAGCAGCCGCGCCTGGACGCGTGCCGCGACGTCCGCGCGCACCGCACGCGCCGCGAACACCGGGAACCCGATCGCGGCATACGCTGCCCGATCGATCCCCCGACCGGCGGGGAACGACACCGCGCCGCCCGACGGCGGGCGCAGCGCACGCCCCGCGCCGAACCAGGTCGTCGCCAGCGCGACGCGCGTCGCGAGCGCCGCCGGCGTCAGGCCCTTCGCCACGAACACCACCGCGGGGCCGAGCACCAGCCCTGCGGTCGTCAGTGAGGCGCGCGCCGCATTGTCGAGCACCTCGTCGACGTCGGCCACCTCGCTCGCCAGCACCGTACCCAGCCCGTGCTCGAGCCGATGCACGAGCCCGCGCACCGCCGCCGACGCCACCACCGACGTGCTCGACTCCGTGCTCGCTGCCGACACGTCGCGCAGTCCGCCGAGCAGCTCGTCGACCGCGTCGCGCGCGAACGCCAGCGCCCGTCGCTGCAGGCGCCGCTGGGCCCCCGCTCCCACGTCGTTGGCCACGGCCACGCGCACGTCGGGCCGCGCGATCGAAGGGCCGCGCACGATCTCGGCGATCCCGGCGCGGCGCACGCCGTTGCCGCGCGAGGCGCCACCGCGACGCGCAGCGCCGCGAGCTTCGCGAACGGATGATCCGGCGCCACCACCGGCGGCTCGAGCCCCTCGTCGGACCCGCCCGCCGCGCCGCGCTTCGGACGCGCCCGCGCCTGCACCTTCGCCGCGCCCTTTTTCGAATCCACGACGCGCATCACGAGCCGATCGTGCAGCGCATCGCTCAGGCGATCCTCGAGCGCGCGTGTCTTCTCCTGCCAATCGCGCGGCGAATCGAGCCACGCGCTGCGGTTCGCGACGTACGTCCACGTGCGGACCGACGCGATGCGCGCCACGAGCGTGTCGATGTCGCCGTCGGTGCTATCGAGCTCCCGCAGCGGCGCGGCGATCCAGTCGTCGGACAGCCGCCCGCGCCGCGCGAGCTCGAGGAAGAGCCTCTCCAGGAAATCGACGTGCACCTCCAGGAGCAGCTTCCGGAAGTCCGGTACGGTGCACACGTCCCACAGCAGCCGCACCGCATCCTCGCCACGCGCCGCGCGCGCCACTTCTTCGCGCATCCCTAGATGCACCGATCAGGTTGATTTCGAAGTAGTTCCGATCAGATACATGCATGTTGCAACAATTCGATCGACAGCTCGATTCGGCCATGATCTCGTCCGGTCCGGAGGTCGCGGATGGAACGATGGACACCAAAGGTCGGGCTGACGAAGCAGGAGCAGATGATGATGAAACGCCTTACACGCGTGCGCGCGCTGTTCGGGTTCCTTCGCCTTCAGCGACACGAGTTGTTCGACGGTGCGTTCCAGGACGAGCTGGCCGAGATGTACCGCGACAGCGGTGCTGGGGACGACCCGCACCCGCCAGCGATGCTCTGCATGGTGCTCTTGCTCCAGGGCTACGTGGGGCGTCGGACGCGGAGGCGGTCGAGCTCGCTGTCATGGACCTCCGATGGCAGATGGCTCTCGACTGTCTCGGCGCCGACGCGCCACCGTTCTCGCAGGGCGCCCTCCAGAACTTCCGCGACCGGCTCATCGCGCACGGTATGGATCGCGTCCTACTCGAGAAGAGCGTGGCGCTGGTTCGCGCCAAGACAATCTCGGAGGCCGAGGGCAAGGCACTCTCGAAAGCTGTTCGCGTGGCGGTGGACAGCCGCCCTTTAGTGGGAGCAGGGCGCGTTGAGGACACGATCAACCTGCTCGGCCATGCGGCACGCACCATCGTGCAAATCGTGTCGAAGATGACGAAGCGAAGTGAGGAGGAGATCTGCCGCAGCGCACGCATTCCGCTGCTGCTGGCCCCGAGCATCAAGGCAGGGCTCG
>JAYTBL010000165.1:0-12094 GCA_043736975.1 Polyangiaceae bacterium | reverse complement strand
GATTTCTCGCCGTCGCTGCATCCGGCGAGCGAATCGCACTGATCGGCCAGGAAACCGCGCTGGACCGCGCTCACGTAGGTGAGGATCCCACCCGCAGCGAGCCCAGCGATGGCCGTGGAGGTCGCGATCCAGAACGCGACCGGGAGCGCGGGACGCGCGCGGGCCGCCGGGACAGGGGGGCCGATGTGCTCCGCTTCTGGCGGCGGTTTCTGCGGCTCGTTGCGGACAGGACCCGTTGGCGGGGGGACCGTCGCGGGAAGCTCGAAGGTCAGCTTGCGAAGCTTCTCACCCTCGAACACGACGATGTCCCGCTCCAGATTCGCGCGGCCCATGACCTGCACGACGAAATGATGAGGGCCGGGATCGACGGCGACGCTTGCACCCTCGAAGGCGCCGCTCAGCGGACGCCCATCCATCACGATCCGCGCATCGCCTCCTGCGCTCCCCCGCACCTCGATGACGAGCGTCGGCGTAGCCGCGTCCACCTCGTCGAGCCATCGGCTGCAGTCCTTCTGGATCAGCGCCGGACACTCCGCTCGCGCGCAGGCAAGCAGCAGGGGCCGCGCCGAAGTGTACGCGTGCTTGTCACGGGCGAGCTGCGCGTCGCGCGCCTGGCCTTCGCAACGCAGCGCTTCTTTCGAGGGCGAGGCGTGTACCTCGGCGCCGCTCAACCCGGCGCCGAGGCAGAGGACCGCCGCGACCCAGCGCGCCCGCGTGCGCCGTCCCTTACAAGCACTCCGGCTTGAAGCGCTTGATTCCTTCGACGTAACGCCATGGCGGATCGCACGTGACGGGCCGCGCACCGGAGGAGTATCGCACGCGGCGCGGCGTCGTGTCTCTGGGCCCAGCGTCTCCCGGTGTGGCGAGCGAAGCGCCGCCCGTGGGCTCTGGAACATCGACGACGACAGGCTGGCCGAGCGCCGGGTCTGCCGTCGAGCTCGCCGTGCCCGCGCTCCGCGGTGGGTTGCCTGCTTCGCTGGCGCGGGGTGCTGCGCTTCCTCGATGCACCGTGGCGGCGACTCCGGCTCCGAACACCAACAACGCGGCGGACAGAGACAGGAGTCCTCTCGTGCGTCGCGGGGCTGGCGGCGGAGGCGCGGCGACGCGCTCGAGGCTTTCGCATTCGCGGGCCCGAGCATCGAGCTCCGACCCGAAGAACCGGAGCACCCAGCTCGCGAGCTCGGCGCGGCTCGCGCGCGATTGCGCCGAGCGCACCGCGTCGCCGAAGATCTTGGCGTCCGCGAAGCGCTCCGCGGGATCCTTGGAGAGCGCGCGGGCCAGCGCTCGTGCGAGCGCATCGGGGACGTCGGCGCGCATGCCACGAATGTCCGGGGCAGGAGTTTCCAGAACGCTCATGGCGGTCGCGGCCGCGCTCCCTTTCGCGTGCAGAGCGTGCCCGGCGAGGATCTCCCAGAGCACGGCGGCACACGCATACTGATCGGAGCGCGGGGTAGCCACTTGCCCGAGCAGTTGCTCCGGGCTGAGGTACGCCGCTTTGCCCTTCACGCGGCCGTCCTTGGTCTCCTGCAGACGCTGGTGGGCGCGCGCAATACCAAAGTCGACGACCCGGCAGACGCCGTCGGCGCCCACGAGAATGTTCTGCGGTGAGACGTCGCGGTGGACCAGGCCCAGCGGCTCACCCGCGCTGTTGGTGGCGGAGCTGGCGGCGAACAGGCCGTCTAGGACGTCGCTCACGATGGCGACGGCGGCCGCGCTGGAAACGGATGCGAGCTCCTCGCGGGAACGCGCGAGGAGCTCGGCCAAGGCGACGCCGTGGACATAGTCCATGACGAGGAGCAGCTCGTTGTCGACGGCCACGACATCGTGCACGGAGACCACATTGATGTGATGAACCTGTGCGGAGAGACGCGCCTCATCGACGAACATGGCGGTGAAGTCCGGATTGCGCGCGTGCTGGGGGTGGAGCCGCTTGACGGCGACCGTGCGCGCGAAACCCGCATCACCGGAGCGGCATGCGAGATGGACCGATGCCACGCCCCCCCGGGCGAACGGCTTGGCGATCGCGTAGCGCCCCACGAAGAACGGAGCGTCGCTCTCATCGCCGCTCGGCTTCCGGGTGGCTCGTCTTCGCAGCATCGAATCAAGTGTGAACCAACCACCGCCTCGTTCACGCACTTTTCGACACGACGGTCTCACGCGCGGTCAGGCGATCGCGCACTGCCGCACTCCATCTCGCACCACATGTCGGCGAGTTGGCCCCTCGGGTCGCTCGTGCCCCGCTTCGACCCGTGGACGATCGCGCATCGACTCGTCGCGTCGCGCTGGAGGATCGGTCGCGCTCCGGAGGGAACGCCGACGTTCCGTGACGACACGTCATCGGCTGCACGACGAGCGCGACGCCGCCGATTGTCCTGCCGAAACCTCGTGGCACCGTCGGTGCAGCCGACGATGACGCGAGCCAGGCTGACGCCAAGGGTCTCATGAACGCCAAGCGAGACAATGACCTGCTGAACGACGCACCTCGCCACCTCGCCACCTCGCCACCTCGCCGCCTCGCCGCACTGCTGGCCATCGGGCTGTTCGCACCTGGTGCTGCGGGCGTGCTCCCAGGCGATGGCTACCGCGACGTGAGCTGCAGCGGTCTCGACGGCCGCGACGACGCCCTGCCTTCAGGTCGCCCTCGACACTGCCGCGTAGACGCGG
Organism: Polyangiaceae bacterium; assembly: GCA_043736975.1. GTDB lineage: Bacteria > Myxococcota_A > Polyangia > Polyangiales > Polyangiaceae > Labilithrix. Next base: position 9,430 of record JAYTBL010000165.1, on the reverse strand, counting down.
GTAAAGAAGAGCGATGTGGCTCGCTTCGAAGCCACGTGGCGGCCGCAAGCTCGCGGCGGTGGGGCGCAGAGCACGACGTGTCGCGGTGCCCCTTCCGCTCGGCGCCGAGCCCTGCTAATCCGCCGCTCGTGCCTCGCCGCGACGACCTCAAGAAGATCCTCATCATCGGCGCGGGACCGATCGTCATCGGTCAGGCGTGCGAGTTCGACTACTCGGGGACGCAGGGCGCGAAGGCCCTGATGGAGGAGGGCTACCAGGTCGTCCTGGTGAACTCGAACCCCGCCACCATCATGACCGACCCGGAGCTCGCCACCCGGACCTACATCGAGCCGCTCGAGCCGCGGACGCTCGAGGCCATCATCGAGCGCGAGCGGCCCGACGCCCTGCTCCCCACGCTCGGCGGCCAGACGGCGCTGAACCTCGCGCTGGCGCTGAACGAGCGCGGCGTCCTCGCGAAGTACGGCGTCGAGATGCTGGGCGCGAAGCCCGACTCGATCGCCAAGGCCGAGGATCGCGCGCTGTTCAAGGCGGCGATGGAGAAGATCGGCCTCACCTGCCCGCGCGCCGGGACCGCGCACACCGTCGAGGAGGCGTGGGCGATCGTGAAGGACACGGGCTTCCCCGCCATCCTCCGGCCGTCATTCACCATGGGTGGCTCGGGAGGCGGCATCGCCAAGGATGCGAGCGAGTTCGACGCCAAGGTCGCCTGGGCGCTCTCGCAGTCACCGACGCACGAGTGCCTCATCGAGGAGAGCGTGCTCGGCTGGAAGGAGTTCGAACTCGAGGTCATCCGCGACAAGGCGGACAACTTCATCGTCGTGTGCTCGATCGAGAACATCGATCCCATGGGCGTGCACACCGGGGACTCGATCACCGTCGCGCCCGCGATGACGCTCACCGACAAGGAGTACCAGCGCCTCCGCGACGCCGCCAAGGCGGTGATGACCGAGATCGGCGTCGAGACCGGCGGCTCGAACGTCCAGTTCGCGGTCAGCCCCTACGACGGGACGATGCACGTCATCGAGATGAACCCGCGCGTCTCGCGCTCCAGCGCGCTGGCCTCCAAGGCCACCGGCTATCCCATCGCGAAGGTCGCCGCGAAGCTCGCCGTCGGTTACACGCTCGACGAGCTGAGGAACGACATCACCGGCACGAGCGCGGCGTTCGAGCCCGTCATCGACTACGTGGTCGTGAAGTGGCCGCGGTTCGCGTTCGAGAAGTTTCCCGGCGCTGACAACACGCTGGGCACGCAGATGAAGAGCGTGGGCGAGGCGATGAGCATCGGGCGCACGTTCTGCGAGTCGCTGCAGAAGGCGGCGCGCTCGCTGGAGACCGCGCGCGACGGGCTCGTGTCGCTGGTCGGCCGCGTCGACTACCGGCTCATCGCCGAGCCGAAGAAGGCGCGCGACCTGGGGATGGAAGCGGCAGAGATCGAGCCGCCGAAGAGCCTCCCGCCGCCGAACCCCGAGGACCTCGTGCGCGCGCTGAAGACGGTGATCCCCATCCCCGTCGCCGATCGCCTCTTCTACGTGGCGGATGCGATGCGTGCCGGCATCAGCCCGCAGGAGATCCACGATCTCACCAAGATCGATCCCTGGTTCCTCGCGCAGATCGAGCGCATCGTGAAGGCCGAGGAGCGCATCGCGCGCGGTGACGTGACGCCCGCCGCGCTCCGCTCCTTCAAGCGCCTCGGCTTCTCCGACGCCCAGCTCGGCAAGCTCACCGGCTCCTGCGCCGACGACGTGCGCGCGCTCCGCAAGAAGGAGGGGGTGGTCCCCGTCTACGCGCGCGTCGACACCTGCGCCGCCGAGTTCGTGGCGCACACGCCCTACCTCTATTCGACGTACGAGTCGGAGAGCGAAGCGCGGCCCGACGGGACCAGGAAGAAGGTGGTCATCCTCGGCGGCGGACCGAACCGCATCGGCCAGGGAATCGAGTTCGACTACTGCTGCGTGCACGCGGTGCAGGCGCTGAGCGAGCTCGGCTTCGAGACCGTGATGGTGAACTGCAACCCCGAGACGGTGTCGACCGACTACGACATCTCGGATCGCCTCTACTTCGAGCCGCTCACCCTCGAGGACGTGCTCGCGATCTGCGACGAGGAGCAGCCGGTCGGGGTGATCGTGCAGTTCGGCGGGCAGACGCCGCTGAAGCTCGCCGTGCCGCTCGAAAGAGCTGGCGTGAAGCTGCTCGGCACCACCGCCGACGCCATCGATCGCGCCGAGGATCGCGGCCGCTTCGACGAGCTGCTCACCAAGCTCTCGCTGCGCCGGCCTCGGAGCGGCATCGCCACCGGGATCGAGGGCGCCTACGAGATCGCCGACCAGATCGGCTACCCCGTCCTGGTGCGCCCCAGCTACGTGCTCGGCGGCCGCGCGATGACCATCGCCTACACGCGCGGCGAGCTCGAGGCCTACGTCGCGCTCGCGGTGGAGGCCGCGCGCGACGCGGGCACCCAGACCATCCTCATCGACGAGTTCCTCAAGGACGCTATCGAGGTCGACGTCGACTGCGTGGCCGACGGCAAGCGCGCCATCATCGGCGGCGTCATGCAGCACATCGAGGAGGCGGGCGTGCACTCCGGCGACTCCTCGAGCGTGCTGCCGCCGCACTCGCTGAGCCCGGAGATCGTGGCGTCGATCGAGGAGCAGACCCGCATGCTCGCGCTCGAGCTCGGGGTGGTCGGCCTGATGAACGTGCAGTTTGCAGTCAAGGGTGGCCAGGTGTTCATCCTCGAGGTGAACCCGCGCGCCAGCCGCACCGTGCCGTTCGTCTCCAAGGCCACGGGCCGCGCGCTCGCCAAGATCGCCGCGAAGGTGATGGCCGGCAAGACGCTCGACGAGCTGGGCGCGAACGACGTCGACGTCCCGCGCCACGTGGCGGTGAAGCAGAGCGTGTTCCCGTTCGCGAAGTTCCCTGGCGTGGACACCATCCTCGGCCCGGAGATGCGCTCGACCGGAGAGGTCATGGGCATCGCCGACACGTTCGCGCGGGCGTTCTACAAGAGCATGATCGCCGCGGGCCTGAACGTGAAGCTCGCCGAGGGCGGCGGGAGCGGCGGCGCGGCGAAGAAGGGCGAGCCGCGGCCGCGCCTCTTCATCAGCGTGAAGGACGAGGACAAACCGGTGGCGTGCATCATCGCGCGCCGCATGCGCGCCGCCGGCTACGAGATCCTGGCGACCAAGGGCACCGCCGGTGCGCTGGCGCGCGCGCGGATCCCGGCGGAGATCATCAACAAGGTCAACGAGGGTACGCCGCACGTGGTCGACGCCATCCGCGGCGGCACCATCGCGATGGTGGTGAACACCACGATCGGCGCGCGCGAGGTGAAGGACAGCTACTCGCTGCGCCGGCAGACGCTCCTTGCCAACATCCCGTACTTCACGACCATCGCCGCCGCGCTGGCCGCCTGCGACGCGATCGAGGTCGCGCGGGGCGACGGCGGCGTCCGCGTCCGCTCCCTCCAGGAGTGGGCAGAGTAGCCTCGAGAATCGGCCTTCGGGTAGGCTGGGGCGATGAAGGTGTCGGCAGACCACATCGTTCGCATCGCCTGCGAGCTGCGCGTCAAGGGCGGGGACGTCATCGAGTCCTCGAAGAAGAGCGGTCCGGTCGAGTACCGGCACGGCACCGGGCAGATGCTGGCGGCGCTCGAGACACGGCTGCTCGGACTCGACGTCGGCGAGAAGAAGAGCGGCGTCATCCCCGCGGCCGAGGGCTTCGGCACCGAGGAGACGCAGCCGAAGATGGCGATCCCGCGCGCGTCGTTTCCCAAGGACGCGAAGCTCGAGGTCGACGCGCGGTTCGAGGCGAAGGGAGCCAACGGCACGCCGCTCACGCTGCAGGTGCTCTCCGTCAGCGACGACGAGGTGGTCGCGCGCGCCGTGCACCCGCTGGCCGGCAAGGACCTCGAGTTCGACGTGACCATCCTGGCGGTCCGCAAGCCGCCGCCCCCGGTCCCGACGAAGCCCCCCGAGGAGCTCCTGGAGCTCGACCCCGACTCGGAGCGCTGACCTTCAGCCAGATCAGCGGTAGTGCATCGCGCGCTGCAGGCCGGGCAGGGGATCCTGGGCGTCGAGCACGGCGAGCTCCTGGCTCGCGTTGTCGACATCGTCGCGGATGGCGATGCGGAGCCGCTTGTTGACGCTCTCGTCGCGGACCGCGGCGACGGCGGCGTCGATGCGCTGGCGCGTCTCGGGCTTCTGCGAGTGGCGGAGCACGCGCGCGGCGGCGGCGCGCAGATCGGCCTCGGCCTCGGGATCCTCGAGCACCGTCCACAGGTCCTCGTGGTCGAGCGTGTGTCCGCGGTACCCCGCCACCGTCGACTCGAGCATGCGGCCGGCCATGTCGAGCCGCGCGAGCCAGTTGCGCGGGCTCTCGCCGTTGCGCCGGAGCACGTCGACCCGGCCCGTGACGTCGGTCTTCGAGGCGCCGAGCCCGCGGGCGCGCGCGCCGGCGGACATGATCTGCTTGATGAGACCGTCGCGATCGTCGGGGCCGAGGCCCGCGCCGATGAGGTTGCCGGAGGTCTCCACGTCGACGAAGTTGTAGGGCGGCGGCACGGTGAACCGGAGCGCACCCTTGACGCGCTCGATCTGCTGCACATGGTCGTAGGGCACGGTGAACCAGCCCTGCTTGGTCTGGATCTTGAGCCCCTCTGCCGTCATCACCACGCTCGGCTCCGCCCTGCGCCCGAAGTAGCCGACGAGGCTGAGGATCATGCACAGGATCGCGAACTGCGCGGTCATGAGGGCCGAGAATCCAGCGGCCTCGTCGCTGCCGAAGACTCCCATGGTCACGACGAGGGCGCAGATCAGCATCGTGACGAGCCGGCCCCAGAAGCCGGCCTTCGCCGAGGAGCCCGGCTTGGTCGACCAGCCCACCGAGCCGAAGCCGCCGTGGCCGATGCCGAGGGCGTGGCGAATGCGATCGGCATCGGCGGCGTTCTCGACCTCGACGGCGATCGGCTGATCGCGCTTCGCGTGCTGGAGCGTGAAGAGGATGCCGGTCGCGGTGCGCGCGGTCGTGCCTCCGACGATGGATTTCGCGTTGATGCGCTGGCTGCGCCGCCCGGCCTTCTTGATCTCGATGAACCCGGGGCCCGTCTCGAGCTCGCTCGAGCGGAGGCGGCCCTGGCGCGAGGGGAGGATCCCCACGAGGTTGAAGAGGCCGAAGGCCGCCACACCCGTGAGCAGCGCCGGGACGCCGGCCAGCGGCCCCACGCAGGCGAAGAGGAACATCGCGAGCGGCGCGCCGTAGGGGACGAGACGCCAGAGGCTCGGTCCCTGGGGGTCGGAGAACGCAACCCTCATCCACTCCTACGATAAGGGAGCGCGGGCCGCTGGCAACGCTCGGCAGCCGAGAAAACGGAATGCGCGTCCGGCAGCGGCGTTTCCGGAGGAGGCCTCTCGGCCCCCGCGCCTTCCAGGATGGGTTAGAATGACGCCGCAGCAGCAGCGCCCCCGGATCTCCCGAAACATGCCGCGGAACCCGAAGTACCCCCTCACGCCCCTGCGCGAGCACCGCGATCGTAAGGTCGAGGCTGCCACGGCCGAGCTCGGCGGCGCCGTGCTCGCGCGCGAGGCGGCGGACGAGGCGAGGCGCGCGGCGGAGCGCGAGCGCCTGGCGGCCGAGGCGCAAGCGGCGGCGGTCCGGGCCGACGAGGCGGCGCGCCTCGCACGCGGCGAGCTGCGCGCTGGCGATCTCGCGCACGGGGAAGCGTGGGAGTACGGCGCGCAGTCGCAGATCGCGCACCTCGCGGATGCCGAGGCGAATGCCGCCGATCGCCTCGCGGCCGCGCGCGACGCCGAAGGCGCGGCCCGGCAAGGGCTGGCGCACCAGAAGGCCGATCTCGATGTCGTCGTGAAGGACCAGGGACGCTTCGCGGATCGGGCGCGGCGCGCGCGCGACTCCGCGGAGGAGGAAGCCGCCGAGGAGGTGTTCCTCGCGGCGCACGTGGGCAAGGGGAGGCCGGCCTGATGCGGCGTCCGTTGCTGACGCTGGTGCTGCTCGCGGCGGCCGGTGGCTGTCGGAGCGGGTCGAGCGCCTCGCCGCCGCTCGGCACGAACACGCCCAACGTCGAGGCGAAGACCGCGCCGGTGCGCCCCGCGATGCCGCTGCCAGCGCTGCGTGTCCTCTTCGAGGATCCGCGCCTCGCGCGGGCGCGCGACCTCGACCGCGCGAAGGACTACGCGGGCGCGCTGCGGGCGGTGCGCGAGGTGCGGCCGGTCGATCTCTCGCTCAGCGAGCGATGCACGTGGGACTACGTCGAGGGCCGGCTCGCGCTCGCGGCGAACCAGACCGCGGACGCGCTCGTGGCCTTCGAGGCGGTGCAGAACGCTGCGTGCCCGCTGGCCGGCTACGCGACCCTGCGGTCGGCGCAGGCGCTCGCGCGCAGCGGGCGCGCGGATGACGCCATCGCGCGCGCCGGGCTCGTCCCCGACGACCTCGCGGCGAAGGACGAGACGAAGCTCGTCATCGCCGAGGCGCTCGCGGCGAAGAACGATCGCGCGGGCGCGCTCCCGCTGTGGCGCACGTGGCTCGCCGCGAACCCGCATGGCAATCGCTGGGTCGACACCACGGTGCGCATCGCGAATGCCGTGCTCGACGGCGTGGACGGTCCGCCCGAGTCGCACGCGCGCGAGGCCTACGATCTCGCGACCAAGATCGTGGTCGAGGCGCCGAAGCTCGCCGACGCCGCGGGCGCGGTGACGGCGCGCTCGCGCGCGGTCGCGGCGCTGAAGCCCAAGGACTCGTTCGCGAGCGAGGCGCTCTCCGACCTCGAGCGCGCCAAGCAGTCGCAGGCCTGGTACGACGCGGGCGAGCCGAACAAGGCGTTCGATCTCGCGTCGGCGGTGCTGACCGCCACCAGGACCGGACCGGCCGCGTGCCGGGCCGCGGTGACGCGCGCCAACGCCGCGGTGCGCGCCAAGGGCGTGAAGCTGAACGGGTGGCCCGAGGCGGTGGCGGCCTGCGAGAAGGACGAGCAGCTGGTCAACGCGCTGTACTCGGGCGCGAAGGCGCAGGCGAGCAAGGATCCCAAGCTCGCCATCGACTGGTTCGGGCGCGTGGAGCAGCTCTTCCCGGCGCACCGCCTCGCCGACGACGCGCGCTACCGCAGCGCGCTGCTCGTGGCGCAGAGCAGCGAGGAGGGCCACGACGCCCGCGCCGAGCAGATGCTGCGCTCGCTGCCCGATACCTATCCGGCGGGGGACATGCGGACCGAGGCGCTCTTCCACGTGGCGCTCGGCAAGATGCAGCGCGGCGAGTGGGAGTCGGCGAAGCCGCTGCTCGACCGCATCGTGGAGCTCTCGCCCGACGATCGCTTCTGGGCCACCGCTGGCCGCGCGGAGTACTTCCGGGCGCGCGCGGCGTCGGCCTCGCGCGACGCGGAGGGGGCGCACGCGCGCTATCTGCGCATCGTCGAGCGCTATCCGCTCAGCTTCTACATGCTGCTCGCCTATCACCGCCTCGCCGCGGAAGATCCGGCGGCGGCGGCGCGCGTGCTCAAGGAGACGTCGCAGCGCGATGCCGACGGCGCGTTCCCCTCGCAGGTGCATCCGCTCCTGCAGTCGCTCGCCGTCACGCGCGCCGCGCGGCTGCTCGAGGTCGGCGACGTGGACGCCGCCAAGCGCGAGTTCTCCTCCTCGGGCGCGCTGGCGGAGGGCGTCGACCCCGAAGTGGTGTGGGCGATCGGTGCACTCTACAATCAAGCGGGCTTGCCCGAGCTGGGGCACCAGTTCTCGCGCAGCAAGCTCACGGACCATCTCGCGCACTACCCCGAGGGGAAATGGCGCGTGCCCTGGGAGGTCGCGTACCCGCGGGCGTTCGAGCCGGTGGTGGTGAAGGCCTGCGCGCAGAACACGCTGCCCACCCCGCTCGCGTGGGGCATCATGCGCGAGGAGTCGAGCTTCATCGCCGACGTTCGAAGCCACTCCAACGCCATCGGGCTCATGCAGCTCATCCCGCCCACCGCGAGGTGGATGGCCACCGGCACGAGCACGCCATTCGACGACGCCTCGCTCAAGCGCCCAGAGGTCTCGCTCGAGCTCGGGACCAAGCTCCTCTCCAAGCTGCGCGGCACGCACGGGCATCCGGCGCTCGCGATCGGCGCGTACAACGCCGGCGGCGGGGCGGTCGAAAAATGGATGGCCGCGAAGACGAGCGACGAGCTCGATCTCTTCGTCGAGTCCGTCCCCTACGACGAGACCCGGAACTACATCAAGCGCGTGCTCTCGAGCCAGGCGGCGTACGCATACCTCTACGATCCGAACGCGCTCAAGGAGCCGCTCGGTCTCCCGCTGCGCTTCGGGCGCTGAACGCCCGCGGTGATGGCGACCCGCGTCGGCGACCTCTACGTCGTACCCGGGGAGCGTCACGTCGAGCGACTGGCGCGCGCCGGCCAGCGCGCCGAGACCCGCACCTCGCTCCGCGCCCGCCTCGCGGCGGCGCTGCTGCCCGACCTCGCGTTCGTGGAGCGCCGCGAGTGCCGCCTGGTGCTCGCGATGGCGCTGGCGGAGCCCGAGACGTCGGGGCCAGGGCAGCTCGGCCTGTTCGGCGGCGTGGTGCCGGAGGCGGCACGGCAGGCGGCCGCCGATCCGCGTGGGGATGCGCTGCTCGCGGCGGTTCGCGCGCGCGGCGGCGCTTCCTGGGCGCGCATGGTGGCCGCGCTCGACGACGCCATCGGCGTCCTGCGAGCCCGCGGCGCGACCCTCGAGCACCTCGATCGCGTGGCGAAGGCGAAGGGGTTCCTCGCCACCCGGGCCCGCACGCTCGCGACCGCGATGCGCGCGCTCGACGCTCGGCTGGCCCGGGCCGGCGCGCGTGACGAGCGCCTGATCCCCGCGCTGGTCGCGGAGGCGATCGTGAACGCCGAGGCGACGCAGATCGAGGAGATCCTCGGCGCGCGGAGCCTGCGGGGCCGCTGGCTCCTCGCCTGGGATCCCGTCGACCTCGCGTGGTGGCGCGCGCTCGACGACAAGCTCGCGCCGCGCGGCGGTGGCGCGCGCGTGGTGCTGCCGACGTTCGACTGGCCGCTGGCTGCGAGCCGCGAGCGTGATCCGCTCGATGCGCTGGCCGAGGAGGTGGCGCGCGGGCTCGATGCCGCCGCCGAGAGCGAGACCATCGAGCCGGTGCTCGGCGATCTCACCGGCGCCGACGGCGGCGACGGCACCCTCGGCGGCGACCCCGATCGCGTGCAGCTCGTCTCCGCGAGCGACGTTGTGGCGCAGGCGCGGGCCGCAGCGACCGCGGTGGCGCGCGCGCTCGCCGCGGGCTCGGCGGTGGAGCGCATCGCCATCGCGTTTCCGGTGCTGGACGAACGCACCCTCGCGCCGCTTCGTCGTGCGCTCGAGGACGAGGGCCTGGTGGCGCACGAGTCACGCGGCGCGCCGCCATCGCAGGCGCCGGTGATCGCCGGCGCGCTGCTCGCGCT
>JAYTBL010000164.1:0-5225 GCA_043736975.1 Polyangiaceae bacterium | reverse complement strand
GCCGAGCTACGAGGAGCTGGTCAAGGTCGCGCGCGCGTCGAAGGTGGTGGGGCTCGACGAGTCGGGTCATCGGCAAGACGGTGCCGGGGGCTGGATGTGGCTGATGCGCACCGACCGCGTGTCCGTCTTCCGCGTGGAGATGTCGCGCGGCGCGTGGGTCGCCGAGGCCATGCTGGGCGCGGACTTCAAGGGCGTCGTTGTCGTCCGCGAGGACGCCGTCGTCCTCCACGCTCTCGAGCGAGTCCCACTCGCCTTGTCCGCCCTCCGGCCACGCCTCGTCGGGCAGCCACTTGCGAAGCAGCGGCGCCTCGCGATCGGCTTCGTTCATCGGCGGCGCGAGCGGCGAGGCGCCGTGGATCGGCTGCCGCAGGCGCCGAAGCCCGTCAGCGTTCCTCTCCTTGTCGAGGGGGTAGATCCGACAGAGGAGATCTTCGGTACGGTGCTCGACCATGTCGACGCGCGCCATATCCCATCGAGCAAAGAGCACCTTCACCTCGCGCAGGTGACGGAAGCGCGACGGCACCTCGTAGCGGATCCCCTTGACCGTCAGCGTGCCGTCGCTCCGGCGCACGCGCCGCGTCACCCGCTGCCGGAACGCATCCCGCAGCGCCTCGCTCCCGGGGCTCTCGCGTCCCACGCTCGGTCCGGCGAGGAAGCGATCGAGCGGCGTCTCGCCCGTCTCGGAGTGGACCTTACGGTTGTACCCGTACTCGACCCACGCCACGGTCGCCGCGTTGAGCCGCTCGAGCGTGAGCTCCTCCACGTCGTCGAGCACCGGAAGAAGGCGGCCCTCGACCTGCGCCCAGAAGATCTCCGCCTTGGCATTCTGCTCGGGGCTGTACGGCAGCGTCGGCGACCATGCGATCGCGAGCTGCTCGAGACCGCGTAAGGTCTCCGCCGCCTTCATCGGCCCGCCGAGGTCGGTCATCCACTCCCGAGGTAGCCCGCGCTTGGACAGCGCCTGCTGCTGCCCATGCACATACGTTCGCGTGTCCTCCGTCACGTACCACTGCGCGTGGCAGGCGAGCCGCGAGCGGTCGTCCATCGTCGCGTAGAGCTGCGGGACGACCCACTCGCCCGTGCGGAGCAGCACCTTGCGAGAGCCGTCGTGAAAGTCGGAATGCCACAGCCCGCAGACGTGACTCGCCTCGTAGCTCCGCGTCTCGCGCAGCTCGAAAGCCTCGCGCGCCACCGTCTGTCCCGGCTTCTCCGTTCGCGGACGCGGCATGCGCTCCATGCCCTCGTCCACCATGTACCGACACACCGTCGAGTAGCTCGGAAGAGGGCAGAGCCCCGCGTCCGACTCCGACATGACCGCCACGTTGTCGAAGAGGAGCTGCCGGCTCCACGACCGGTGGCCCGCGTAGAGCCCGCCCAGCACCTCCCGATGCCGTGGCCCCATCGACGGGTGCTTGCCGAGCTGCGCGTGCCGACGGCGCGACAAGACGCGCATCGGATCGGGCGCCGCACGGGCGAGGTACAGCCATCGCTCCATCGTCGAGCGGCCGCAGCGCACCGGCTCGCGCGACGTCGGGTGGACCCACGTCCGCGACGCGAGCGCGTCGAGCGCCGCGCCAAGTTCGCCCGCCGGCGGCGGCGATGACAACAGATGACCTATGACCGAAAGGCGAAAGCATGCCCATCGCGTGCCGCTCGGCACGTCGTCGTCGTCCCTCATGGGGCTCCTCCGGCGCGGGTCTCAGCGCCCGTCGAAGGGCGCGCCGCGTGGAGGAGGTCCTACCCGACCCTCGGATTGTGTGCAAACTACATCTTCTGCGTGCCCCGCAGGCCCGTCGGAACAGCTGCGGACGGGCCACTCGTCACGGTCGTCACCAGCCCGAGATGCCACAGCATCAGACCGAGGCGATCCATCATCGCGAGCCCTGGGCCTACCCGTGCGAGCAGCGACATCGGAAGCGACGACGACGACGGCGAGAAGAAGCCGCGGAGAGCGCCCCAGCATCGCGTCGCAGGGAACGTCGCGCGCCACCGGTCCACCCACCGACTCAGGGTCTGCCGCGAGATCCGACTCGAGATGTGCGCACCCAACGCCGCTGCGCGCGAGCCCGTCGCCCCGTGACGCAGCCCCGTCACCAGCACGACGATCGCCGCGAGGTACACCCGACGCCCGAGGAACCTCACCGACGGCGGCGTCGTCCGCCGGCGGCACCCCTCCTCCCCGCAGCTGAAGCTCAGACGCAGCGCGTAGGCGTCCGACAGAGCCCTGAGTAGCTCCTCGCCCCTGGGCTTACGCGGGTAGTTGGACACGTGGAGCGGCCCCCCGCAGAAAACGCATCGCTGCCCCTGCGCCTCCCGCGCAAGGTCGACGTCCATCCGCAGCAGAAGCTCGTAGAGCCTGGCGTCACCAAGAAGCTCGTGCCACATTCTTCGCCTCCGATCGCTTTGAACACGACGGAGACGAAGCCCCTCTCGCCCCACTTCGCAAGGGGAGTGAGGCGCGTCGACCTATCTCCCTCGCCTTTCGTGCGCGGATTCGACGGGATCGCCATCAACCTGCATGCCCGTGGTCACCCCATTGCCGCTGCCGCGCCGGTGAAATCGCTCCGTCAGCTTCGAATCGCTGCGTGAGCCGGCCTCATCCAACTATCCCGTGAACGCGTACCCGAAGCCGTCACCCAGGACTCTTGGTTAGCAGTACGCGGGGACGTTGCCCCATCCACCAGGCTCGCATGACCCGCCGCCTGCAGAGTGGCAACGACCGCAATCGCGCTCGCACGAAGTGCACGTTTTTCTCCCATCGCACTTCCCGCTCCCGCAGGACGTCGGATTGGCGAATGGGTTACCGTCGTTGTTGCAGATTACACTCCAAACTACATTGCATATGATTGCGCCGGGAACACCGGTGACGGGCAGGCAGATCAACGTACCTATCAATCCACAGACGATGTCTCCACCCAGGTCACGGGGCCCAACGTTGCCCTGCTCGGCTGGCTTTCGCGTCGGGGCGTTGGAAGGCCGGGCGCCGTTGTAGTGAGAAGCGATACGTTGATCCGCGAGGTGCGTCGTCGTCCAACGTTCGAGCGGTTCCGCCACGCGGGCCATGCGGGCCGTCACGGCGTCCGACTGTCGCTCGTCCACGCGTCCCTCCCAGACGAGGGCTCCGTCCGACCCGTCGAACTGCAACCGCACGCGATTGACTGACGTTCGCGAACGCAGGTGCTCCGGCCCTCGCGCGCCGAAGACTGTCAAGTGAATCAAGGTGACGTCCTCGTCCGCGTAGATCGAGAGCTCGCTCGAGAGGTTTCCTCGAGAGTCGCGCTCGACCAGCACCCGGTCGCCTCCGCGCACAACGTTCTCCACCGCGAAGTCCCCGACGTCGTCAGCCGGCGCGGAGCTGCAGCCGCCAGCGAGCAAGCTGGTAGCGAGCGCGCCGCTCAGGGCGAAGACCGCTGCAAAGCGAGCCGGCAAGCGTCGGTAACTAGCACCCCATGCTTTCGAAGACGCCGTCATCGTGTTTGGTCCCCTGTTCATCATCATGGTCGATCTCCCGAGTCGTGGAAGCGGTCGCGTAGTGCGACCAGCGGACATCGCGCAGCAAAAATAATGCCGCGCGAAGTGGTGGCTCTTGCGCCAGTAGCGCCCGTGGGGGCGCTGCCAGCGGGGCGTGCCTCGCGTGTCCCGATGAGCCAGCGTGGTCCCACGTGCGTGCGCTCTTCGTGGCGGGGCCGGCGTCGTGAAGCGGAGCATGCGCCGGTCATAGGAGCCGTCGGCGCGCGCGGCGCGGAACGACTTGAGCATGTCGCTCGCCTCGACGTACAAGACGGCATGCCCTGCGCGGCAAGCGCGGTGTCCGATCGCTTGCGCGATGTGCGACTTGCCCACGCCGGCGTGCCCGATGAGGAGGGCGTTGTCCTTGCGCGCGACAATGAGGCAGGTCGCGAGGTCGGTGACCTTCGGCTTGGGGATCTTCGGGTTGAACGAGAAGTCGAAGTCGTCCAAGGTCTTTTGATGCTCGAAGCTGGCGCGTCGCATGCGCTGCTCTAGCGAGTGCCGCCCGGCATCGCGCCGTTCGACCTCGTCGAGCAGAAGGCGAAAGAGGAAATCGGAGTGCGCAAGGTTGTCGTCGACGGCCTGACGCGTACGCAACTCCAGCGAGTTGAGCACCCCGGAAAGACCGCGCGGCGCCTATGCGGTCGCGCCGGACGGTCGCCGGGCCCCCTCGATCTCTCGATCGGCGGGTAGCTCCGGTAGACACTTCCCGCTGCCGGGCGTCGGGTCATCGACGCCGCGCTCGCCGGGGCGGGCCGCGCAGAGGTGCGAGTGTCGAGAGACGCTCGGCTGCACGGGGTGCTTGCGGCGCGCCACCCATGGCGCGCCACCCATGGCGAGCGCGCGTGGTGGCGCGCCCGCCGGAATCGCAGGCAGGATGCAGCTCGTCGTGACCCAGGGAGAACAGCACGAACTCGGTGGGAGCGGCGAGAGCCGAGCCAGGGGCCGCCGTCGTCTCGCGCATCGCGCGGCCGGGGCTGGGGCCGTCCGCGCAGCGTGGGACGGGCGAGGCGGCGCTCGTCGCGACCGCTTCGGCCGTGCCGACGTCACCTACGCGCTTCGCAGCGTCGATGGGCTCATCGCGAAGGCCAAGGACAAAGGGCTTCACGTCGGCATCTACGCATCTACGCCGAACGCCTGCTCGGCGGGCCGCTGCCGTGGGCGCGCATGCGTCAGGCGTATGCGCTGCCGCGCCTCTGTGAGAAGTACGGCGACGGGCGCGTCGAGGCTGTCTGTCAGAGCGCGCTCGCGTTCGACGTCGTCGACGTCGTGCGCATCACACGCACGCTCAAGAAGGCGACGAAGCCGGCGTCGCCGACGAAGGCGGACGGCAAGGTCGTGCAGCTCGTGCCCCCGCGCTTCGCTCGCCCCGAGCAGCACTTCCAGACACGCACGACGACGAAGAAGGAAGAGGGGCTCTGATGGCATCGCCCACCGCGCCTGTTGTCAATTCGGAGCTCGTCGTCGCCCTCAAGCGCCTCAAGCTCGGACGTATCGCCGACACGCTCCCCGAACGACTCGTGCTCGCCGACAAGCAAGAGATGTCGTTCGACGATCTCCTGCTGCTCATCCTCACCGACGAGATCGCGCGCCGCGACAACACCGCTGCCGATCTCCGTGCCAGCGAGGCGCGCCTCGATCCGGGGATGCGCCTCGAGACGTGGGACAAGACGTCGAAGGTGAGCTTCGACAAGCGCATGCTCGCCGAGCTGACG
>JAYTBL010000163.1:0-5230 GCA_043736975.1 Polyangiaceae bacterium | reverse complement strand
GACGTCGAGCTGCTGGCCATTGCCGCACTGGCGCGCGCTGAAGCGCGAGGCGCGCAGCACCAGGCCGGCGGGCGCGGCCGGCACGGCGACGACCTCGGTCGAGAACCACGCGCCCATGGGCGCGGTCACCTCCACGCTCGAGAACACGTGGAGGGTGCGGAGCCGCGCGGGGACGCTGAGCAGGGAAGCCGTGCCCGGCGCGATGGCGCCGAGGTAGCGGCCGTGCTCGTCGACCAGGACGCCGCTCGCCGAACCCGAGCACGCATCGCGCGGGTAGACGACGAGCAGCGCGCGCTCGTCGTCCTGGGCCTCGACGCGCGCCAGCTCGAGCAGCGACGGATCCGCGGGATGCTCTCGAAGCTTCGCCTCGCGCATCCCCGGCGGCGAGGCGCCGGTCATCGCGCAGCCGGCGCCGAGCGCAGCGAGGGAAGAGGTCAGCACCGCCAGCGCCACCCTGCGTGCGAACGTCATGGGAGGATCGTAGCGTGGACGCGCGTCCCCGATCTCACGATAGTCTCGAGGTCGACGAGCCCGGCGACGACGTCCGCATCGGGTCGTTGCGCGCGAGGGAGCGTCGATCGTAAGCGCAACGGACGCGCTTCCCGTAGCATCCACCGCGCCCACAATGCGCCAGATATGGATCACGAAGTCCGGTCCCCCCGAGGTCCTCCAGGTCCGCGAGGCCCCCGATCCCGAGCCCGGCGACGGCGAGGTCCGCATCCGCGTGAAGGCCGCCGGCATCAACTTTGCGGACCTGATGGCCCGCGTCGGCCTGTATCCCGACGCCCCGAAGCTCCCCTGCGTGGTCGGCTACGAGGTCTCGGGCGTGGTCGACGCCGCGGGCAAGGGCGTCACGCGCGTCGCGGTCGGCGATCGCGTCTTCGGGATGCCGAGGTTCGGCGGCTACACCGACACGCTGGTGGTGAAGGAGGCGCAGGCCTTCAAGATGCCCGCCGCGATGACGTTCGAGGAGGCCGCGGCGCTGCCCGTCGTCTACCTCACAGCGCATCACATGATGCTCTTCACCGGCAACCTGCGCCCGAAGTCGCGCGTCCTCATCCACTCCGCCGCGGGCGGTGTCGGGCTCGCCGCCATCCAGCTCGCGAAGACGCGCCAGTGCGAGATCTTCGGCATCGCGTCGAAGTCGAAGCACGCGTTCATCCAGGAGTACGGCTGCCAGCACCCCATCGACAACGACGCGGACTACGGCGCGGTGATCAAGCAGCTCACGGGCGGACGCGGCGTCGACCTGATCCTCGATCCGGTCGGCGGCAAGAGCTGGACGGAGGGCTACGACCTCCTCGCGCCGGCGGGCCGCATCGTCGCCTTCGGGCTCTCCGCCGCGGCCTCGGGGAAGAGCCGGAGCCTCCTGCACGCGCTGTCGCAGGTCATCCAGGTCAAGAAGTGGAGCCCCATGAAGCTGATGGACGACAACAAGGCCGTCCAGGGCGTGAACATGGGCCATCTCTTCACCGAGCTCGACATGCTGATCGAGCAGTTCGAGTCGCTGGTGGCGATGTACGACGCCGGGCAGATCAAGCCGCACGTCGACCGGACGTTCCCGTTCTCCGAGGCGGCGCTCGCGCACCACTACCTTCATGACCGGAAGGCGAAGGGGAAGGTCCTTCTCGTTCCCGACTGAAGAGGCCCGACGTGGAGCGTCGCCATCGCGACCATCGCGAGCCCGAACGACCACACGCCGGGGACCACCAGCGCGAACCCCGCGTGCATCACCACCACCCCCGCGAGCCCGAGGCGCGGCCGGAGATAGCAGAGAACCGGGAGCGCGAGCTCGGCGGCGATCACCGCGAGGGAGAGGATCCGCGCGGGGCCCGCGGCGAGCGCGAGGAGGTTCGCGAGCGAGTCACCGCGGCCGAAGCCGTGCGTCACCTTGTTGAGCGCGCTGAACACGTAGACGATCACGAGCTGCGCGCGCACCAGGCCGAGCGCGTGATGGCTCTCCTCGGCGAACGATGGCCGCGCGAGATCGGGCGGCGCGATGCTGAGGAAGAGCGCGATCAGCAGCAGCAGCACGCCGTGGTTCGAGTACCGCTCGAGCACCGCCACGAACAGCACCGGCACCAGCAGGCGGACGCCGAGGCGCACCATGCGCACCTGCCCGGCGCCGAGCCCCAGCGCGAGCCCGCCGAGGACCCGCAGCGCCCACTCCACGGCGAGCCCGCGCGCCGGGTAGAGCGGCAGGATGCCGAGGTGGCGCCACGGATAGAGCGCGCCGGTGTGCACGTTCCAGACACCGCTCCACGCCTCGGTCGCCACGTCGACGACGATCGCGAGCCCGTAGAGGCGGAGGAACCACCGCACCGCGCGCGCGTCGAACCGACTATCGAGGCGCATGTACCTTGCACCCTTCGGGGCCCAGCCGGGCATCGAGCTGGACCTCGATGCCCGCCCTCGGCTCGATGTAGGCAAGCGGCCCGCGCGCCGGCTCGCTCCGGCAGACGAACGCCACCACCTCGCGCAGCTCGCCGCGGTCGACCAGGTTCGCCCCGCGCGGGAGGTACGCGCGGACGTCGATCGCCGCGCCGGTGCGGTCCGTCAGCGAGTGCGCGAGCGGCTCCACCGACTCGAACATGTGCCAGCCGGGCACCCCCTCCTGCGCCGCTGCCAGCAGGCAGTAGAGGACGTTCAGGACCAGCAGCGCCCTGCACAGCGCCTTCACGGTTTGTTCGCCGGACGAGAGAGCCACCAAGCGACGCCGATGAAGAGCGCCTGGAAGGGGAGGCGGAGCCACAGGGCGGCGGTCGGGATGTGGCTGTCCGAGGGCTGGATGTCGTTGACCGCCATGTTGATGTTCGCTGGAAATACGGCGACATAGAGCGCCACCAGCCCCAGCCCGGCGAGCCTCCTCGTGCGCTCCAGGAGCAGCCCCACGCCGCCCGCGATCTCGAAGAATCCGCTCAGGTAGACGAGGAAGAGCGGGGCCGGCAAGAACGCCGGAACGATCTTCACGAAGCCGTCCGGCCGTACGAAGTGCAGGATGCCGATCGCCGCCATGGCGAGGCTGGAAAGAAGGCGAGTCACGCGTTTGAAGAGGGGCTCGGTGGGCATCTATCTCACGGGCTTGCGAAGGTCGCGGTTAGGGGTTAAAACCGATGAGTCACGCAGAGTCCGCGTACGACGACGATACTCATCTCCGGGCAGTCGGTGACGAGAGCGCGCTTCGAAACGGTGACGACACGTGCTCGCGGGGGCTTTCCCCCGGACCCCTCCGGCCGAACGGCGACTCATAGGTTGGGCAGGTCTTCATCTCCGTGCGAGTCGCCTCAACAAGTCGAGAAAATCCATGGGCAATCGTCTGTATGTCGGCAACCTCTCGTTCGACTCCACCACTGAGACTCTGCGTTCTGCTTTCGCGGCATTCGGCGAGGTCACGGACGCGCACGTCGTGACCGACCGCACCACGGGCCAGTCCCGCGGCTTCGGCTTCGTCACGATGGGCACCGCGGGCGACGCCGCCAAGGCGATCGCCGAGATGAACGGCGCGCTCGTCGACGGTCGCGCGCTCCGCGTGAACGAGGCCGAGGAGCGCCCGAACCGCGGCGGCGGCGGTGGTGGTGGTGGTGGTGGTGGCTTCGGCGGCGGCGGCGGTGGTGGCGGCTACGGCGGCGGCGGCGGCGGCGGTGGCCGTGGCGGCGGCGGTGGCGGCCGTGGTGGGCGTGGCGGCGGCGGTGGCGGTGGCGGCGGCCGCTGGTAGTCCAGACCGTCTGAACGACAAAAGGCGCGAGGTGTCGAACCTCGCGCCTTTTTCAGTTTGTGAGCGTCGTCCGCCGCGCGCTCGTCGCGCGGCTCCGCGCGAGCGATCACTGGATCTTGTTGTCGGTGTCCTTGACGTCGGCGATGGCCGCGTCGAGCGAGAGCGCCGCTTCGGCCTCGGTGCCTGGCGCGCCGACGATCTCGGCCTGGTAGGCCTTGTACGCCTCGTCGAGCCGGCGGATGCACTCGCCCATCGCGTTGATACGCGCCATGACCTGGGGAGCCCCGACGACCTTGCTCTCGACGAGCTTCGTCGCCGTCGCGAGACGCTCGTCGAGCGCAGAGGCGGCCTTCTGCAAGGGGGCCGGTATCGCGTCGGGCGCCTCGGTCCAGCGAGCAATCCGCACCGTCGCATCCATCGCTGTCATCAGTGAATCGAGCGCCCCTCGAAAGGCGGCGAGTCGAGCGTCCTTCATTGTCTGCTGGACCCTAGCAGCCGCGACCGGCCGCGTAATCCAAATGTTTCGCGCGTCATTCACGCCCGGGGGCGGCCACCGAGCGCCGTACGTCGTCCGGAGTCAACGACCCTACGTCCGCCGGTAGCGCCGCGGTGGGGATCACCGCGCCCGATGCGTAGCGCCACGCCCCGACTTCCCTCACGAAACGCGAGAGCTCGGCGAACGAGCGGTCGACGCCCTTCTCGAAGATCCGCGCGTGGAAGAGGACCTCGCCCTCGTCTCCGTCGGCGCTCGCGTGGAGCACCCGCAGGCCGAGGAAGTGCTGGCGCTCGTGGGCGCGACGGAGCTCCCGCACGAACGCCGCCTCCGAGAGCCGCCGGTCGGGGTGGTCGGCGGAGAGCGTCCGCACGAGGTATTCGCCCAGCCCGAGCGCGAACGCGGCGTACCGCGAACGCATCAGCTCCTCGGGAGACGAGGCCTCGCGCTCTCCGCGGTGCAAGGGGGCGCAGCAGGCGGCGGCGCGCTCACCGGAGAAGCAGAGGCAAGCACGCGGCGCCTTCGCCATCGGGTTCGGTCAGGGCTTCTTGCGCTTGAGCGGAGCTTCGCCTTGACGCGGCGGTCCGTTCGGACGCGGGCCGCCATGCGGTCGGCCACCGCCTGGCGGCGGACGGCGATCGCCGCCACCTGCGTAGGGCGGACGCGGTCCGCGGTCGTTGCCCGGGGGGCCGCCGCGGCTCGGCGGTCCGCCGCCGCCGCTGTAGGGGCGGGGTCCGCGGTCATTGTCGCGGCTCGAGGGCCCGCCGCTGTAGGGAGGACGGGGCCCGCGGTCATTGTCGCGGCTCGGGGGCCCGCCGGGACGGGGGCCGCGATCGTTGTCGCGGCTCGGGCCGTCGGCCGGCGTTGCGGGGCGACGCGCGTAGCGCTCGGGCTGCGACGGACGCGGGCGCGACGCGCGATCACCGTGCGCCGATCGCGGCGACGGCCGCTCTTCCTCGCGTGCGAGGACCTTCGCCTTGTCCTTCTTGGGCTCCTCGTCGCGCGCGGGCGCGGGCGTCGAG
>JAYTBL010000162.1:0-12144 GCA_043736975.1 Polyangiaceae bacterium | reverse complement strand
GGTCTCGATCCGCATGTCCTTCAGCTCGTCCTCGAAGGCCTCGATGTCGACGCGCACGAGCGTGACGTTGGTGAGCGCCTTCTGCATCCGCGTGTCGGGCAGCGCAGCCGCGACCTCCGCGCACTCCTTGTTCGACCGCACGTAGGTCTGGAGCATGACGGTGCGGTTCTTCGACGAAGCGCTGCGCGCGATCTCGGCGACCTGGCCCTTGAGGGCGGCCTTCGGATCGAGATCCACCACATCGAGCGAGCCGTACGAGCGCGTGCCCGCGGCGACCGGCACCCGGAGCGGCGACGCGGTGCGCGGCTCCGGCGGATTGACCGACTCGACGGCCCCGCTCAGCAACGTGACGAGCACGACGAGGCTGATGCCCGTCCCGAAGAGGCCGGTCACGATGCCGCCCGCCGCGATCCCGCGGCCGGTCAGCGCCCCCTGCGATCGATCGATCTCCTTGCGCGACATGGCGCCGAGCACGATCGCCGGGATGCCCGCGAGGAATCCAAGGCACGTCATGCTGAGCACGCCGAGGACGAGCGCGCCGGTTGCCCGATGGTCACTGCGCGGAGGGGGCGGGGGCGAGGGGGACGGCGGGGGCGAGGGGGACGGCGAGGGGGACGGGGGCGGCGGGGACGGCGGATACGAAGGTCCGCCGTACGGATAGAGGGGCCGCTGCATCCCGCTAGAGCATACCGCGCCTTCCGGGACGTGCCAGTGAGGAGCGATCAGGCCGTATTTTGCGTGACACGGCTGAGCCCGTGGACATCGACGCCGCTGTTGCGGATGAAGTCCCGCGCTACCTCGCTCGGTCCGTTGACCAGGGAATCGGGCGGCCCGAACGCCTCGACCTTGCCCTGGATGAGCAGGATCGCCTGGTGCGCGATGCGGAAGCAGCTCGCGATGTCGTGCGAGATGACGATGCTCGTGACGTTGAACCGCACGCGCATCTCCTCGATGAGGTCGTCGACGAGGCGACTCGTCAGTGGGTCGAGACCGCTGGTGGGCTCGTCGTACACGAGGATCGGCGGCTCGAGCATGAGCGCGCGCGCTAGCCCGACGCGCTTGCGCATGCCGCCCGAGAGCTCCGAGGGAAACTTGGGCGCCACCAGCTTGGGGTCGAGCCCGAGGATCTCGAGCTTCTCCATCACGCGCTCCTTGATCTCCTTCTTCGGCATCTTCGTGTGCTCGACGAGCGGGAACGCGATGTTGTCGAAGACGCTGATCGAGTCGAGGAGGGCCGCGTACTGGTAGACCATCCCGAACTTCTTGCGGATCCGGTTGAGCTCTTTCTCGCTCACCACCGCGATGTCCTCGCCCTCGACCAGGATCTGCCCGCTCGTCGGCCGATCGAGCGCGACGATGAGGCGGAGGAGCGTGGTCTTGCCGGCGCCCGAGCCGCCGATGATGACCACCGTCTCCTTGCGCCGGGCGATCAGGTTGATCCCGCGGAGCACCTGCTGGCCGCCGAAGGACTTCTTCACCTCGCGCAGCACGACGATGTCGTCCGGCCCGACGCCGTTCGTGCCGCCCGCGTGGAAAAGCGGCAGCCGCGGGTCGGGCGGCGGGGGCTGCCGGGCGTCGCGCTGGGGAGGTTGGTCCGCCATTTCTCGGGAACCGTAGCGCACCCAGGCGCAGAACTCTCTTTCGTACGGGCGCCGAGCGAGCTAGACCATTCGCCAGGCCGTACAGAGGATCACCCCATGACGCGCGAACAGATCGAGACCATCCTGAAGACCGCCGGCGCCAAGTCCGAGAAGGACAGCCAGTCCTTCCCGGAAGGGTCGAACGTGACGTTCCATGTCGCACACGGCGGCGCGAGCCTCTCGTTCCAGAAGATCGAGAACGTCCGCTTCGAGGGCGAGCTCGTCTACGCGCGGAGCTCGAAGCAGTCGCTGGCCGTCGCGATCACTGACGTCTTCGCGGTCGCGGTCGAGGGAAGCCAGGGCCAGGTCTCGCGTCGGCCCGCCGGCTTCGGCTGAACGGCGAGCGCTCGATGCTCGGCGTGCTGGTGCGCCTCGTCGTGGCGATCGTCACGCGGCTGCCGTGGCGCGCCAACGCGCTCCTCGGCGGCGCGCTCGGCTGGCTCGCCGGCTCGGTGCTGCGCATCCGGCGCCGCCCCGTGGTGGCAGCGATGCGGCGCGCCGGGATCACGGATGCGGGTGCGGAGGCGAGCGCGATGTATCGCGGCCTCGGCACCGGCATCTTCGAGCTCTTCTGGCTCGCAGGGGCCGCGCCGGCGCGTCGTGAGCGCACGCTCCGCCAGCACGTCGTGCTCGACGACGACCTCGCACGGGCCATCCTCGGCGCCCGGGCGCGCGGCCCGCTCGTGCTCGCGGCGTCGCACACCGCGAACTGGGAGCTCATCGCCTTCGGCGCCGCCCAGACGCTGGCGCCGTGCGGCGCACGGCTCGCCATCGTCGCGAAGCCGATCTCGGTTGCGGTATTCCATGCATTCTGCACAAAGCTCCGCACCGCCTGCGGGCTCGCGCTGATCGCGCCGGCGGGGGCGCTCGCCGAGGCGCGCCGGCACCTCCAGGCGGGGGACGTCGTCGCGATGCCCATCGATCAGGTGCCGGACCGCGCCCATCACGGCGTGAGCGTCTCCTTTCTCGGGGCCGCGGCGCTGGCCGACCGCGCGCCCGCGGCGCTGGCCCGGTCGCTCCACGCCACGGTGATCGTGGTCGGCGCCTCGCGCGATCACGGGACGCATCGCGCGCATCTCCTGGCCGAGCTGCACGCGGACGGGCCCGCCTCCTCGGGGGTCCCCGCCACCACCCGCGAGGCCACCCGCCTCCTCGAGGCCTTCGTGCGCGCGAATCCGTCCTCGTGGCTCTGGCTGCACCGCCGCTGGCGCGCGCCGTTGGAGCTCCGGGCGGAGCGTCCATCGCCTCCCGCGGAGCCCGCACGGCTTGTCGCGACGGGGCATCCCGGCTAACCACGAGCCTCATGCAGGACGCCCTCGTCATCGCTGGCCGGAGCTTCGAGAGCCGCCTCATCGTCGGCACGGGCAAGTACAAGGACGTAGGGGAGACCGAGCGCGCCATCGTTGCCTCGGGCGCCGAGATCGTCACCGTCGCCCTCCGGCGCGTCGATCTGTCCGATAGATCGAGCGGCTCGCTGATGGCCCTCCTGCAGGCGAAGAAGTGGACGATCCTGCCCAACACCGCGGGCTGCTTCACCGCCGACGAGGCGGTGCGCACGCTGCGCCTCGCGCGCGAGCTCGGGATCGCCGACCTCGTGAAGCTCGAGGTCATCGGCGACCCGAAGACCCTCTACCCCGACAACGAGCAGACGCTCGAGGCCGCGAAGATCCTCGTGAAGGAGGGCTTCGTGGTGCTCCCGTACTGCATCGACGATCCGATCATCTGCCGCAAGCTCGAGGACGCCGGCTGCGCGGCCGTGATGCCGCTCGCCGCGCCGATCGGCAGCGGGCTCGGCATCCGCAACCCGCACAACCTCTCCATCATCCTCGAGCATGCGAAGGTGCCGGTGATCGTCGATGCCGGGGTGGGCACCGCGAGCGACGCCGCGATCGCCATGGAGCTCGGGTGCGACGGGGTGCTCATGAACACCGCCATCGCGCACGCCACCGACCCTGTGCTGATGGCCTGCGCGATGCGCGGCGCCGTCATCGCCGGCCGCCAGGCCCGCCTCGCCGGGCGCATGGCCCGCACACGCTACGCGAATGCCTCGAGCCCCACCGCCGGGCTCATCGAATGATCAAGTCCGCCACCCTCCTCGGCGCGAGCGCGCTGGTCGCCTCGCTGGGAAACGCTCCGATGCAATGCGGTCACGGCTCGAGCTCGGGCAGCGCGCGCCAGGACGAGCCGGGCGACGCGCTCTACGCGCTCTCGCAGGACTTCCACGCCAAGGGTAACGACGAAGCCTCGAAGCAGACGCTGCGCTTCCTGGTCGAGAAATACCCGTCCAATCGCCACGCGCCGGCGGCGCGCGCCGAGCTCGAAGGCAAGAACGACTCGCGGACCGACGCCGGTCAGTGACGGCCGCCTCGAGCGCGAAGCAGGACGGGCCGGCGCCGGTCGTCGTCTTCATCACCGATCAGAGCGTCGACCTCGAGATCACCCTCGCCATCGTGCGCTCGGCCGCGCTGGCTCTCGGCCCGCGCCGCCTGCTCGTGCAGCTGCGCGACAAGGAGAACGGCCCCGTCGTCATCCGGAACGCGGCCACGGCGCTCCGCGCGGTGACGCGTAGCGTCGAGGCGCTCTTCGTCGTCAACGGAGCGACTACGATCGCGCACGAGGTCGGCGCCGACGGCGTGCACATGCCGTGGGATCGCGGCGGCGCGCTGGGCGCGCGCATCGCCGCAGCGCGGCGGCTGCTCGGTGAGCAGATCATCGTCACGGCCGCGGTCCACGACGACGACGAGGTCCGCGCCGCGGTCGAGGGCGGCGCCACGGGCGTGCTGGTAAGCCCGATCTACGCGGTGCCAGGCAAGGGAGAGGCACGCGGCGCGGCCGCGATCGCAGCCGCCGCCGTCCTCGTGCGCGCGGCGCAGAGCGGCCGCGCGCGTGTCTACGCGCTCGGCGGCGTGACCGCGACCAATGCCGGGGAGTGCAGCGCGGCGGGCGCCGACGGCGTGGCCGTCATCCGCGCGCTCTATGACGCACGCGCCCTTGGCGAAGATGTCGGCGCCGCCGCGCTCGCCCTCGCCGCGCCCTTCAGCCGCGGGTAGCCGTGGCGCGTGGCGAGTGCTAGCTTCGCCACGTGATAACGACGTACGACGAGACGCTGCAGGTCACTACCGAGATCTTGAAGAAGCACGTCGACGCCGATCGCGCGATCCGGCCGAACGACCACATCCAGAACGACCTCGGGCTCGACAGCCTCGGCGTGATGGAGCTGGTGGCCGACATCGAAGACCGCTTCTCGGTCACGATCCCCAACGACGTTCTGAGCGACATCTCCACCGTCGACGACGTGGCGAAGGCGCTCGTGAAGCTGACCGCAGCCGCGCAGGGCGCCGTCTCACCGTCCTGACCTGGGCGGCCGCGCGTTTCGCAGGCCGAGGCGGTCAGGCGTTCGCTTCCATCGGGCCGATGTCCTCGCCCGAGAGGACGAAGAAGGCCTCGCCGTAGGTCTTGAGGAGATCAAGCGCCGTGTCCATGTCCTCTTGGGTGTGGCCGCGAGTGACGTTCACGCGCAGGCGCTCCTCGCCGTGCTTCACCGACGGGTAGGTGAGCGGCACCATCATCACGCCGCACTCGAAGAGCGCGACGTGCATGAAGAGCGTCTTTCGCTCCTCGCGGCACATGACCGGCATGATGTGCGTGTTGCTCGTGCCGAGTTCGAAGCCGATCTCGTTCAGCTTGCTGCGGAAGTAGTCGGACTTCTGGTGCAGCTCGCGCACCATCGCCGGGCCGTCCGTCTCGAGCATGTCGAGGATGGTCGAGGCCGCCGCGACCACCGGGACGGGCAGGGAGGCGCTGAACAGGAAGCTCCGCGCGTTGTGCTTGATGAGGTCGATGACCTCTTCGCTGCCCAGCACGATGCCGCCGATGCCGCCGAACGTCTTCGAGAACGTGGAGGTCACGACCGGCACCTTGTCGCGCAGGCCGGTCTCCTCGAGGATCCCCGTGCCGCGCTCGCCGAGCGTTCCCGTGCCGTGCGCATCGTCGACGACCAGCACCGCGTCGTAGCGCGCGCAGATCTCGATGAACTCCGTGAGGTGCGCCTTGTCGCCGTCGAGCGAGTACACCCCCTCGACGAGGACCATCGCATTCTTGCGCTCGCGCGACTTGAGGATGCGCTCGAGGCTCTTCGCCGAGTTGTGGTTGAAGAACCGCACCTCGGGCGCGCGCCCCGGCGTGCCCGCGGCGAGGAAGGTGCCGTCGAGGATGCAGGCGTGGCTGTAGCTATCGAGGATAAGGGTGGTGTCCTTGTCCGCGAGCGCCGCGATGGTGCCGAGCATCGCCTGGTAGCCGGTCGTGAAGAGCAAGCACTTGTCGAAGCCGAACCACTTCGCGAGGCGGAGCTCGAGCTCGACGTGCTCGCTGGTGGTGGCCTGCGGCCGCGAGCTCGAGAGCCCGCACGCGTACTTGTCGACCGCCTTCTTCGCCGCTTCCTTCACCTTCGGGTGGTTGGTGAGGCCGAGATAGTCGTTGGAGCTGAAGTTGATGATCGGCTGACCGCCGACGCTCGTGTGCAGCCCGCCCTTCTCGAACTCGCGGAAGTAGGGATAGACCTGCTTGTCCTTCGCTTCGCGAATGCGGGCCAGCTCGGTGTGCGCCTTCTCGTCGATCCAGCTCATCACCCGCTTTTTTGCACGGATCCGCGCGCGGTCCAAGCCGAACGGCGCGCGAAAAAATCTACGCGGCGAGCGCGACGAGCGCTTCTTCGGGCCCACGCCAGTCAAGGGGCGCTGCGCATCACCACCGCCGACGCGTTGCCGTAGTACCCGATGCTCGTGACCACGACGGTGCGGATCGCCGGCGGGACGTTGCCGCGCACCAGCAGCGCGTTCGGCACGATGGCGCCGCCCAGCCACGCGAGCGACGCGGCCATCGCCATCGCCCCGCCGGCGCCTAGCGTCTCGCCCAGCGCGAGCTTCGGCGCGACCACGGGCGCGCTCCCCAGCACCGCCTCGATCGCCGCGAGCTCCTCGATGTCGAAGCGAGCGAGGCCGGCCACGCTCGCCACGACGAGATCGACCTCCTGCGCCTCGACGCTCGCGTCGAGGAGCGCCGCGGTGATGGCGCGCCTCATCGCCTCGCGCGAAGCGAACACCACCGCGTGCTCCTCGGCGGCGACGAAGGACGTGCCGTACCCGCTCACCACGCCCAGCACGCGGGCGCCGCGCGCCTTCGCGACATCCGGATCCTCGAGCACGAGGAACGCCGCGCCTTCACCGAGCCGCGTGTCGTTGGTGGCGAGCGGCGCAGCGATGACGCCGGCGGCGGGCGCCGGGACCGCAGGGCTCACCGGCCCGAGGACGCCGAGCTTCTGGAACGCGAGGAAGATGGGCTCGCTCATCGCCTCGCCCCCGCCCGTGAGGATGGCGTCGGCGCGGGCCGTCTCGAGGAAGACGTCGGCGCAGGACACGGCGTCGAGCCCGCCGCAGTTGCCGTCGGAGACGCTCACGTTGAGCGCGCGCAGGTCCTCCCAGATGCTCACGTAGCCGCTCGCGCTGTTGGAGACGGTGTTGGGGAACTTCGCGGGGTTGATGTAGCGAGCGTCCTCGAGCTGGGCGACCCGATCGAGCTCGGTGATGGCCTCGAGGCTCCCGTAGGCGTTCGAGCAGCACACGCCGACGCGCTCCGGCGAGAGCGCAACCCACTCGTTGTCCTTCTTGAGCCCCGCGTCGTGGAGGCAGAGCCGCGCCGCGACCACGAGCAGCTTCGTGAGGCGGTCGAGCGTGCGCAGCCCCTTGTCACCGAGGTACTTCGTGGCATCGAAGCCGGGGACCTCGACGATGCGCGCGTCGGGGTACTTCGAGACGTCGAAGCTGGTGACCGCGGACGGGGGCAGCGCCGAGAGGCGGCTCGCGTCGGCGAGGCCACGGAAGAACGTCTCGGCGCCCGTGCCGAGCGCGCAGGCGATACCGAGGCCGGTGACGTAGCGCGGCGTCATCCGGCGGCCGCGCCGCGCGAGGCGTGACGGAACGGCGACGGCTCGGGGAGCTTGTACGGCTTCGCGAGGCAGGTGACCGAGTTGTAGCCTCCGAACGCGAGCGAGTTGTTGAGCACGATGTCGTGCGCGCCGGAGCGCGCGTGGTTCGCGACCACGTCGACATCGCACTCGGGATCGGGCGTCTCGTAGCCGATGGTCGGCGGGTAGAGGCCCTTCTCGAGGGTCATGATGCAGCCGATCGCCTCGAGCGCGCTCGCCGCGCCCATGCAGTGGCCGAGCATGCTCTTCATGCTGGAGATCGGCACCTTGCGGTCGCCGAAGATGTCGCGCATCACCTTCGATTCGGCGGCGTCGTTGTGCTTCGTGCCGGTGCCGTGGGCGTTGACGAAATCGACGGCGTGGCTGTCGATCCCGGAGCGCTCGATGGCCTGCCGCATCGCGCCGATGCTGCCTACGGCGTCGGGATGGGGCCGCGTGATGTGGTACGCGTCGCAGGTCATGCCGTGGCCCCCGACCTCGGCGAGCAGCGAGGCGGCTTTGCGGCGCGTGGCGTGGGCCTCGCTCTCGAGCACGAGGATCCCCGCGCCCTCACCGAGGATGAGCCCCTGGCGGTTCAGATCGAAGGGCTGGCACTTCGCGGGCGCCATCGCGGCGAGGCGCACGAAGCCGCTGTACTGCAGCTCTTGGAGCATCTCGGCCGCCCCGGTGACGACGACGTCGGCCTTGCCGGAGCGGATCAGGTCGGCCGCGAAGCCGATCGCGTAGTTGCCTGCCGCGCAGGCCGCCGGGAGCGTCAGCACCGCGCCCTCCGAGCCGATGGCGCGGGCCACGTGGATGGGAAGCAGCGTCGATCCATACTTCGGGATGATCGCGCGCCGCACCCCTGCGGCACCCTTGTGGATCCACGCGTGATCGAGCTCGCCGAGAACGTCGGCCTCACCCATCGTGGTGCCGAGGACGACCGCGGCGCGCGGACCGCGGAGCAGCTGGGGGTCGAGCCCGGCATCGGCGATCGCCATGCGCGCCGCGGCGAGCGCCATCTGCGAGCAGCGCCCCATGCGCCGCGCCTCGAGCGCGGTGAGGTGATCCTTGGGACGGAAGCCCTTCACCTCGCCGGCAAACTCGCGCCCCAGGTTCGTCACGTCGAACGCCTCGACGGGCGAGATGCCGCTCCTGCCCGCAGCGAGCGCATCGAAGAAGGCTGACTTCCCCAGCCCGATCGAGCTGACGACCCCGACGCCTGTGATGAACACCCGCACCGGCCGCTTATAGCGCGCGACGCACGGCTGGAGCAACGCCGCGACGCACTGCGCTGGCGGCCAAATTCACCATATTCATCGCATGGTTGAACCACTTGCGCTGTGCGTAAAACCGTTCGCAACGCGACACCATTTACGCACTCTCACACACGGTGACTTCCGTGCAGTACGCGCCTTGCGCAGGGCCTCCTGACGAAGTATTGACCCGCCGCCGATGATGGACCCGAAGCACGTCGCTCCCACGCTTGCCGAGGCGGTGCGCCAGCTCGCGCGCGACGATGAGCGGCGCGACGCGGCGGGCCGTGGCTTCGTGTTCGTGCGGCCCGACGGGAGCGAGCGGTTCGTGCGCTGGTCCGAGCTGTGCGAGCGGGCCGAGCACCGCGCGGCCGACCTGCATGCCCTCGGGCTGCGGAAGGGCGATCGCCTCGCCATCGTGGTGCCCGAGCCAGACGAGTTCGTCCTGTCGTTTCTGGGCGCGGTCAT
The DNA here is from genome assembly GCA_043736975.1 of Polyangiaceae bacterium. Taxonomy (GTDB): domain Bacteria; phylum Myxococcota_A; class Polyangia; order Polyangiales; family Polyangiaceae; genus Labilithrix. The sequence goes on along the minus strand of JAYTBL010000162.1, from coordinate 2,818 downwards.
GGGCGGCATCGTCCCGGTGCCGATCTATCCGCAGCTCTCCTTCAAGAACGTCGAGAGCTACCACGACACGGTGACGCACATCGCCAACGCCTCGGGCGCGTCGATGATCCTCACGACGGCGACGACCAGGCCGTACCTCGAGCCGGTGCTGCCACGCGCCGCGTCGCTGAAGGGGCTCGTCACGGTCGACGAGCTGGGGGGCGACCACGGAAAAGTCGACGTCACCGTCGACCCCGAGGACCTTGCGTTCCTCCAGTTCACGTCGGGCTCTACCTCGCGGCCCAAGGGCGTCGTGGTCACGCACCGCAACCTCGCGTGGAACAGCGAGAGCTTCATGATCCACGGCCTGGAGAAGGACTCCTCCTTCGACAAGGGCGTCAGCTGGCTGCCCCTCTTCCACGACATGGGCCTCATCGGCTTCGTGATCGGGCCGCTCTTCACGAACATTCCCGTGGTCTTCATGCCCACCGCGAGCTTCGTACGGAACCCGCGCATCTGGCTCGACAAGATCCACCAGCACCGCGGCACCATCACCTACGCCCCCAATTTCGCGTACGCGCTGGTGTCGAAGCGCGTGAAGGAGAAGGACGTCGCGTCGCTCGATCTCTCCTGCCTGCGCCGCACCGGCTGCGGAGCCGAGCCGATCCAGGCGAAGACGCTGCGTGAGTTCGCCGAGAAGCTCGCGCCCGCGCGGTTCGATCCGCGGAGCTTCTTGCCGTCTTACGGCATGGCGGAGGCGACGCTCGCCATCACGTTCGTCCCGGCCGATAGCGGCGTGCGCAGCGACACCGTAGAGAAGGCCGGCCTCGAGCAGGGCGCGGCGCGTCCCCCGTCGGGTGAAGCCGCAGCGCAGGATCTCGTGAACTGCGGGCACGCCTTCCCCGGGCACGAGATCGCCATCGTCGACGAGCAGGGCAACCGCCTCACCGATCGCCAGGTAGGCCAGATCATCACGCGCGGTCCCAGCGTCTCGCGGGGCTACTACCTCGAGCCCGAGCTCACCGCCGAGTCCTTCAAGGCGGGGCCCGGCGGTCACACCTGGCTGTATACTGGCGACCTCGGCTACCTGGTCGCGGGCGAGGTGTTCATCTGCGGGCGCCTCAAGGACATGATCATCGTCCGGGGGCGCAATTTCTACCCCAGTGACCTGGAGTGGGCCGTGAGCGAGCTGCCCGGTGTGCGCCGGGGCAACGTCGTGGCGTTCTCATCCGACATCGACGGCGACGAGCAGCTCATCATCGCCGCCGAGGGCATGTCGGCCGAAGCCGAGGCGCTGAAGGCCACGATCGCCCAGCGGATCGTCGCGGATTTCGCGCTGACTCCGCACGAAGTGCTGGTGGTCCCGCAGGGAACGCTGCCGCGGACCTCGAGCGGGAAGCCACAGCGGCGCAAGACCCGACAGATGTATCTGGACGGCACACTGGCCCGCGCACGAAGCGTGCAGGGTACACCGGGACAGGCCGAGGATGCAGCCGCTGGCGCGTAATGCGCTTCGCACGCGCCCTCAACCTAAACAGCTCGTAACCATGACGATGCAACGCACAGAGTTACTCCAGGTGTTCGCGCGGACCGCTGCCGAGGTGGCGGAGAAAGAACTCGCCAACGTGCTCGAGACCACGAGCATCAGTGAGTTGGGGATCGATTCGCTCGGCATGCTGGAGATCATCGGCTCGCTCGAACGTGAGCTGAAGATCCACATCCCGGACGAGTCGCTCGCGGGGATCCTGACTGTCAAAGACTTGCTCAACGCGGTGGAATCGCGTCAAAGCGCATGAGGAACATCATGTCGAATCCGATGAAAGAGGAGCTCCGCGCACTCATCTCCGAGATCTCCGAGATGGATGACATCCCGGACGACGTGTCGTTCAAGGACCTGGGCATCGACTCGATGATGGGCGTAGAGATCGTCGCGGCCATCGAGCGCAAGTACCAGGTGAAGATCGACGACGCCGAGCTCACCTCCGTGACGTCGCTCAACGCGTCGATGGCGCTGGTCGAGCAGAAGCTCGGCAGCCGCCAGTTCCAGGCGGCCGTCGCCTAGAGCTAGAACGCGTCGAGCGCGCGGGCCGCGCGCTCGAGACCCTCGCGGGCCTGCGGCGCGAAATGGAAGCTGACGATGCCCGCGATCATGGCGGCGAAGAGCCAGACGCCGAGCGGGAGGCTGCCGCCTCTGGGCACGCGCACCACGAGCGTCGGCTCCCGTCGATGCCTCGCCACCTCGTCCTTCGAGCGGAAGCCCGGGACCGGCAGGTACGGTCCGTCCTTCGCGGTGGGCGGTAGGTTCTTCGCGAGGCGCGCGTCGGGGAGCACCGCGATGTCGAGGGCGTCGCGATCCAAACAGAGGGTATCGAGATCCTCGTCACCGATCGACGGCAGCGGTCCGCGCATCGTGGTCAGCCGGGTCGGCGTGGTGAGCCGCGCCGCGGGCGCGTTCGGTCGCGCCTGACCGAGCCCGTTCGCCGTCCGCGGCGCTGCGGTCTTCGGCGGCGCGGCAGCCTCTTCCTTGGACAGCGCGCGCACGCTTCCCGTGAAACGGAGCGAGCGCGGGCTTCGGGGGAGGTCGAACGCCATGCGGATGGGGACTCCTCCTGCTCAGCACGCGCCATACCACATGTCGTACCCGCGTTTTGTCGCGGTATATGGGTCAATTGCGGCTAAAATGTGGATCCTCTGCTCCTCAGGTGAGGGGCGCCGACGGCTCAGCGAGACAACAGGGAACCGGGAACCAGGCAACGGGGAAGTCGGACCGCTCAACGGTCGCCGCCCCCGTCGCCATCGGCATCGGGGGGCGGCGGCGGCTTCGGGCAGCCGTTCGTGG
>JAYTBL010000161.1:0-5240 GCA_043736975.1 Polyangiaceae bacterium | reverse complement strand
TTCTCGATTTTGCCTGCGGGGGCGGGCTGGTCGCGATCGCCGCGGCGCGGGCCGGCGGGAAGGTGCGTGCGGTCGACATCGATCCCTTCGCCCGGGTGACGACCGAGCTCAATCGCGCCGCCAACGGCGTCGACCTCGAGATCGAGACGACGGACCTCGTCGGTGATCCCCTGCGCGACGTGGACGTCGTCCTCGCCGGCGACGTCTGGTACGAGCCCGCGCCGTCCGCGCGCTTCCGGCGCTGGTTCCGCAAGCTCGGAATCCCGGTGCTCACCGCAGACTCGGGCCGTCCGTACGCCCCGCGCCGCGAGCGCGAGCTCGCCCGCTACGAGGTCCCGACCCCCTTCGAGCTCGAGGCGCGCACGACACGCACCGCCCGCGTGCTCACGTTCGAGCGGCTGCCTCTCGTCTGCTGAACGCGCGTCTGCTACTGCGCGTGCGGTGACGGCTCCTGCCCCGGTGCTCTTCGAGGTGGAGGCGCTCTACGCGCTCCTCTGCGAGCGGCTCGCCGTCCTCGAGCCGTGTGCGGTGGCCGCGGTCACGCGCGTCTTCCTCGAGGTGTCGCTGCTCCCGTGCCAGGAGCGCCTCTGGTCGCTCGAGTTCGCGTTCGATCAGGATGACGGTCGCATCGCGCGCGTCGTGGCCTCCTTCGTCGACCGTCATGCGACGGGCCCCGCCACCGACGCGCCGCGCGGCTACCAGGTCGACATGCTACTCCCGCGCGTGCTCCCCCCGCGCGCGCCGAGCGACGGCGTCGAGCTGGAGAGCGCCAGCGGAGGCGACGTCCCGGACGGCGCCCTGGTCGCCCGGTTCGAACGTGCGCTCGCCGTGCTCGGCGCGTACCGCACGATCGAGACCATCGGTCTCGTCTCTGTCGAGGCGCACCTGCTCTGATGCCAGGGCGGTGTAACGTACGGAGGGATGACCATGAGCGCGAACGACCTCTTCGTGATGCATCCTGACGCGAGCGCAATGATGGGCGACGGGCGCGTGCTCGTCGCACTCCACAACACCGACGGTGATGTGACGTCGGTGGAGTCGGAGAAACCCGAGCTCGCGGCGGTGGTGATGGGATTCTCTCGACCGATGGCGCTCTCCACACTCGGCGAGCGATTTCCGTATTTCCCGCACGACACGCTGACCAGCGCGGTCGAGCTCCTCCGCGCGGGCGGGTTGCTCATCGAGGCGTCCGAGGTGCTCACCGACGAGTCCGTCGAGCAAGAGATGATGGTCGCGAGCGCGCGTGCGTTGGCGACCTCGGCAAGGAAGATCGAAGAGGAGCTGACCGCGCTCGAGCCGTCGGCGAACGCGGTGCGCCTGCGTCGTCGTCTTCGTTCCGTCGAAGCGCAGGCTTCGCTCGTCGCGACCGAGCTCGGCGTTCGTCGTTCGCTCGCGCCTCCCCCGCGCGCGTCGTTGCCGCGCGACGCGAAATGAGAGCTTCGCTTGCCGCGCTCGCTGCGGCCGCGACGGTGCTCTGTTGCTCCTCGGCGCCTGCCACCCCAGCGCCGGCGCAGGCGGACGCGAGCACACCCGACGCCGACGCCGGGCTGGCCGACGGCGGCTGCCCGCGCTTCGGCACGCCGACCACGCTGGCTACCCTCGAGATCGCGGCCGTCAACGAGAGCTCGGGCCTGGCCGCAAGCTCGCTGAACGCCGGCGTTTACTGGGCGCACAACGACTCGGGCGACACTGCGCGGGCCTTCGCGGTGAGCAGCGAAGGCAAGCTCCTCACGACGTTGAGCTTCGACACCGCGATGCCGGTCGACATCGAGGACATGGCCATCGAGGACGAGTCGCCGGAGCGCTCCTTGCTCTACTTCGGCGACATCGGCGACAACGGTCTCGTCCGCAAGCAGCTCACCATCCACCGGGTCGCGGAGCCGAAGGTGGGCGCGGCGATGGTCACCACGCCGTCGGAGAAGATGATGGTCGTCTATCCGGACGGCGCGCACAACGCGGAGACGCTGCTCTTCGATCCCATCACCAAGGATCTCCTCATCGTGACGAAGGTGGAAGGCGGGCCGTCCGCCATTCATCGCGTCGGCCCGTTCGCCCCCGGGAGGACCGTGACCACGGAGAAGATCGCGGAGGTCGCCATCGATCGCGCCACCGGGGGCGAGATCTCGCGCGACGGCCGCTACATCGGTATTCGCAATTACTCTCCGAATGCCTTCCTGTGGGTGCGTGGGCCAGGCGAGGGTCTCGCCGCTGCGCTCGCGCGCCCGCCCTGCAAGGCGCCGCTCGCGAACGAGCTCCAGGGAGAGTCGCTCGCCTTTCAGCTCGGCAATACCGGCTTCGTCACGATCAGCGAGGGAAGGAACCCGGAGCTGCACGTCACGCCGTTCGAGTGATCCTGCCCCAGGTCGAATCCGTGGCACGCCTGCTGCACTCCCCGGGTCATGAAACACGATGTGAACGCGTCGACCGGGAAGGCGAAGCAGCCGAAGCCGAAGCCCAAGCGACGTCTCGAGCCCGTCGCGACGAACGAGACCGAGGCCGCGAGCGGACGAAAGCATGGGGATTCCTACGCTGACGTCACCTCGCGCGCGGAGGACTTCAGCGTGACGACCAGCTCGCACGGCGGCCCTCTCGACCGCCGTCCCGAGGAGCCGTCCGAATCCCCCCTCGACGCCCCCGAGCGGCTCGAGGGCAGTACCTGAGCGTGGTGTGGAAGCTCACGCTGGCGCGCTTGCTGCGCGCTCGCGCAGCGTTTGCGTGGCTCGGATGTTCGCTTCTCCTCGGGCCGGTGGTGGGCGCCTGTGGCAGCCGCGCGGCGGCGGCGCCGGCCCCGCACCTCGAGCGCGGCAAGGTCAGCCCCGGATCCGAGGTCGCGGAGGTGGCGGTCGAGCTCCGCGCCCCGAAGCACGTCCGCTGGGTGCCGGCCACGCTCGCCCCGAGCAAGCCGACGCTCGGCGTCGTCGTGACGAACCGCGGCGCGGTCCCCCTCGACGTCTCGGACCTTCGCGTTCATCTCCAGGCGGTCCGCGAGGAGGTCTCGTTCCGTTGCGCTGAGGAGGTCGGGGCTGGTCCCGGAGCGCGCGAGCCCGAAGCGCTCGTGGTCGGCGCCTCGTTCGTCTTCGAGCGCACGCTCGACTGCGGCCTGCCGCTCGTCGGCAGCTATGCGATCCACGTCGGCGTCTCGTTCGGCCACGGATCCTGGGGCGTCGCGCGCGACGTGCGGTCGTTCAGCCTCCGCGTCTTCGCGACGCCCGCGATCGAGCCACGAAGGGTCGAGCCGATCCCTGGCCTCTGGGGCGCGCTCGGCGCGACCAGCGTCATGCAAGGGGGACAGCCCGGGCGTTCGGGGCGTCTCGTCGTCGCCCTCGTCAACGGCGGTCGCACGCCGCTCGAGCTGCCGCGATTTCGCCTCGTCCTCCGCGTGTTCCGCGTCGGCACGCCCATCCCCTGCGAGGACGCGCCGATCGATATCCACGCGCCCGCCGTGCTCGGCGGAGGCGAGAGCTACCACGAGCCGATCGAGGTCTCGTGTCTCGGCCTCGGCGTCGCCGGCCAGTACGAGGTCGCCGGGCGCCTCGAGATCGGAGGACCGGAGGAAGGCTCGCAGGTCGAGCTCGGCCGGCTGCGCGTGGAGATCGCCAACGAGCCCCTGCTCGCGCCGCCACCCAGGACGCGGCCGTGACCTCTCCGCCCCGCACGAGCTGCGCGTCGGCGCACGACTTGCGCTCGTTGACCGCCGACGAGCTCGTCGATCTCGCGCTTCATCGCTGGCCCCGAGCGAGGTCGCGGCGGTGGTGCTGCTCGATGACGACTTCGCGTCGCTCGTCCACGGCGTCGCCGTGCACCTGCTTATCGTGGGGCTGACCCTCGTGCCCATCGCGATGGGATGGCCGCTCGTGCTCATGCCGATCCACATCGCGTTTCTGCACCTCTTCATCGATCCCGCGTGCTCGGCGACGCCTGCGCGGGCAAGGGCAGCGCGTGCACGTCGACCGTCTGCCACGAGACGAAACTCTGGCTCGCCATCGGTGGCTCGCGCGTCGATAGTGGCATCCGATGGCGAATCGTAGCCCCCCACCGGGCAGTGAAAGCAGCGAGGAGGGCCGCGCGCTGCTCAGCGTCGGCATCGGTGCCGTCGGGGCCATCGTCAAGCCAGGCGCGGAAATGGTGGTCGGCGTGGCCCAGGTGGCCCAGGAGGGCATCTTCTGGTGGCTAGCCAGGCGAGGGCAGCGGTCCGTTCGGTATTCTCACGTGCTCGAGAGCAGCGGCCTGCTCTTGAACGTGACCACCAGCGCGTGGCTGGGACGTTTCGTCGTGGGTGCCTTCGCCCGCGAGCATTCCTTCGTGACCTCCGAGGGAGCCCTGATGACGGACGCGTACATCCTCATGCTCCACGTGGCCGGAATCGGGCTGCTCCTCGCCGTTCGCGCCGCCCTCGTCCCCTCGAGCCCTCGTCGCACGGCCTTCGTCACCGCGATCGTCGGCGCCCCGCTCGTGATGTCGACGTTCCTGGTGGCGACGACCGGCGCCGGACTCGCCGCGCGCGCGCCCGACTCGAGCGCGTATCCCTGGCTTGCCGCCACCGCTGCCATGCTCTGGGGCTACGTCATCATCACGTGCGCCATCATCTCCTGGGTCACTACGTGCTCCGCGTCGAGGTTCGCGAAGCGCAACGGCTCGGTCAGTACGTGCTCGAACAGAAGGTCGGCGAGGGAGGAATGGGCGAGGTGTACCGCGCTCGCCACGGGATGATGCGGCGTCCCTCGGCGCTCAAGCTGATGAGAGCGACGGGGCCGGCGCGAGCAACCTCCTTCGCTTCGAGCGCGAGGTCCAGCTGACCGCGCGACTCACCCACCCCAACACGATCACCATCTTCGACTACGGGCGAACCCACGACGGCGTCTTCTACTATGCGATGGAGCTCCTCGACGGCGCGACCCTCGAGCGGATCGTGGCGGTGGACGGCGCGCAGCCGGCCGGCAGGGTGGTACGGATCCTGACCATGGCGTGCGGAGCGCTCACCGAGGCTCACGCGATCGGCTTGATCCATCGCGACATCAAGCCCGCCAACATCATGCTCTGCCTGCAAGGCGGAGAGCTCGACGTGGTGAAGCTGCTCGACTTCGGTCTGGTCAAGGAGCTCGCGGTCGAGGGTGACGTCAAGCTGACCGGCGCCAGCACGCTGACTGGCACTCCCCAGTACATGGCTCCGGAGTCGATCCTCGACCCGGACGCGGTCGACGCCCGCGCGGACATCTACGCGCTCGGCGCGGTCGCCTACT
>JAYTBL010000160.1:0-2008 GCA_043736975.1 Polyangiaceae bacterium | reverse complement strand
CCACCCCCCAACCAGTGGAGCAGCACGAAGCCCGTCTCCCCGTCTCCCTGGCGATCGAGCGGCAGCATGCACGTCACCGAAGCGCCTTCAGGAGCGCGATGCCCCCGACGCCGGCCAGCGCGAAGGCCAACGTCGCCGCGAGCCGATGCTCGCTGATCGACGAGGTGAAGCTGACGCTCTTCGCCTGCCGGTCGAACGGGCCGTGCGCACCGTGGTCCCCCGGCACGGGATGGAACAGGTTGTCGGGCCGGAGCTCGTTGCGCGGCTCGTCGGTCTGCTGCGCGTCGTACCCGGTTGCCCCCAGGTAGCGGTCGCCGACGCCCGGACCGAGCTTGGCGCCACCGACGATCGCGAGCCAGGTTGAAAACCCAACGTTATGCTCCCGACGCCGTTGCGCGGCAGCAAAGACGATGGCGTTGGCCGCGACCTCCGGCTGAAAGATCGGGGGCGCCGGCAGGTTCACGGCGGTGACGTGCACGCGACTGTGATCATGGAGCAGCTCGCTGCGGATGGAGTCGGTGAAGCCGCGAACGCCCGCCTTGGCACCGCAATAGGCAGACTGCAGCGGAATGCTGCGATACGCGAGGGCCGAGCCGACCTGCACGATGGTCCCGCGATCCCGCGGCTTCATCCGCCGAAGGGCGGAGAGCGTCCCGTGCACGGCCCCGAGGTACGTGACGCGCGTGACGCGCTCGAACTCCTCCGTCGTGACCTCGGTGAACGGGGCAAACACGGACGTCATCGCGTTGTTCACCCAGACGTCGATAGGACCGAGCTTCTCCTCCACTTCACTCGCCGCGCGCTCGACCGCGCCGGCGTCCCCGACGTCCAGCGAGAGCTCGAGGGCTCGCGCGCGCTATGAGCCCGACGCGCGCGCCCGTGCGCGCGAAGGCGACCGCGGTGGCCCGACCAACCCCCGCCGATGCACCGGTGATGACGACGACCTTCGCGCTCATGCCGCGTCCCCTATGCAATAGACAATCCCCCCACGACGACGCGAGAAGGCGTCGTGTCCGCAACCGAAGCGAGGCGAAAGGGCCCGTTGGCCACGCCGCCTCAGCGTTCGCCATCGAAGCGCACCGAGCTCTCGGAGCTCGGGCGGGCATGTGCGCTCCGCCCCGCGGTGGCGCGAAAGTCTCTCCATCGAACGCGCGTGATTCCGCTTGCTCTACCCGGCGCGTGGCGCAACGTGCCTGTCCCCTCCGACGTGGACGAGCACGCGCTCATCGGAAACTGCCGTGCGTGATCGCGTGAGGTGACATCGAGCGCCCGGGCGGCGCGAATGGCGACGAGCTCGCCGTTCGCGCCGCTTTCCATTTGACCCTTGAACTTGCCAATGGAGAACGTCATGAATCGCTATATGACCCTGGATGGATGGGCGGTGATCGATGGCTACGAGCCGGACGGAGACACGTTTCGCCTCGTGCCCGACGTTCTCGAGGCCGCGCTGGCGCTGCCGCGGGGGCGACTCGTGGCCCCGGGCCGGTGCGTGAGCCGCAGCCGGCGAGGAGGGCGACGAGCGTGATGGCGATGCTGGTGGAGCGGCGCCGCACGAGGCCGAGCATAGCTCCCATGCGTGGAACCGCGAGGCGCGCGTAGCGCCACACCGCGCGCGTACGCGTCGCGGTGCAAGGCGGTTCGCGCGAGGCCGTGTCCGAGAGGCGAGAAAACGGGGGCCGGGGACCGGGAACCGGGGGCCGGTCAATGAGGGAGAGGGTCGCGGCTCCGTCCCTACGACGGCAGGTACGTGTGGTCCTTCAAACCGCGCTCGTACTCCGCGAGCAGCCGCATACCCTCGGACGGCTCCAGGCGATCCTGCTTGATCGCCGCGTCGACCTGGCTCTTCAGCTTCTCCGCCAGATCACGCACGCGCCTACTGCGCGTCGTGTGCAGCACCTCGCCGATCGCGTTCCCCGCGATCGTCTCCTTGAGGTAGTAGCCTCCTGCGCGAGGTCCGCCTCATTGGGCAGGCCGAGCCCTCCGCATCCGCAGCGGCGCCGACGTCGCA
>JAYTBL010000159.1:0-2008 GCA_043736975.1 Polyangiaceae bacterium | reverse complement strand
AGCCGCGCGAAGACGACATGGCCAACCGAGGAATGCTCCCGAAGTTTCGACCGGCATCGCTGGGGCTCACCGCCTCGGTCCGCCCGTTGATCCGTCCGGTGAAGGCCTCTCCGGCGCCGCCCGTCCCTTCGCCGCCGCGCCGGAGCGAGGCGGCCATCGAGAGCGAGGCTGCCATCGAGACCGAGCGCTTCGACGACGAGCTGGAGATGCCGACCGCGAACGGCATCGGCGAGCCTTCGACGTTGAACCGCGGGCCCGTCACCGTGCCCCGCGAGATGGTGCAGGCGACGCCGCGCGGCGGACGCGGCAACGTCATGCACCTCCAGCGAGACGACGAGACGCAGGCGCGCACCGGGGATGCTCCGCCGCTGCTCGAGAAGCTCCGCTATGACGCTGTCGTGACGCCGGTGCGTCCCGTGAACGCCGATCTCGCCGTCGACTACGACGCGCTCCCCTCGCTCGAGGTCCGCGCCGTCTACGACTCGCAGGACGATCTCGCGGAGCGCGATCCCGATCCTGTCACACAGGCGGCCATCCGTGAGTCGGCACGCGTGCGGCGCGTGGATCCGCGAGAGCGCGAGGAGGCTTCGTACCGCGAGCCTCCGCCGTCGTATCCTGCGCACGCGGAGCGCGGTCACGACGAGGACGATCTCTGGGGTCGTCGTGAAGGCTCGGGCCCACGCTCGCGCCCGGTGCCGCCGGATCCGTCGCGCTCGTACGCGGCGCCCGTTCCCGCGTACGACGACGACTCGCATTCGCAGCCCTGGGGCCAGCCTCCGCCGCCGCTCGCGGCGCCCGTCACCATCGGCTACCCGGCTCATCCCGCGCCGCCTCAAGGCAACTACGCGAGCTACGAGGCGCAGCTGGCCGTGCCCGCGTCGCCGTGTCTCCCCGAGGAGGTGCGAGGAGCGCCCGCGTTCGTCGTGGGCGTACAGCCGATTCGCACGGCGACGCCCGATGCGTGGGGTACGCCGCAGGCGCAGGGGCAAGCCTACCATCCGCAGGGCTATCTCCCGTCGCCCATGCAGGCGATGCAGGCGATGCAGGCGATGCAGCAGGCGATCCCCGCGGGGTACGGTGTCGCCGCGAATCAGGTTCATCCGTACGTCGTGCAGGGGCGCGCGGCGCAGCCTACGCCGTGGCCGTCGCAGCCGTTGCCGCCGCCGCAGCAGCCGTACTTTCCTTCGCACCATCCGTCGTCGCAGCCGCAGGCTTACCAGCAGCAGCGCCACGCGCCGCCGATGCCGTCGAGCCGTCCGGTCGCGTCGGTCGCGCAGCCGGTCGGCGCGCAGCTCGCGCCGGTGCCGTCGAGCGCGGCGAGGGTCGGCCGCTTCGCGTGGTTCGTCGCGGGCGCCGCGTTCGGCATCACGTTCGCGTTCTTTGCGACGGGCTTCTTCAGCGGCAGCGGTAGCGCGAAGGCCGCGAAGGAAGACCCGATCGCCGCGGTCCCGACGATGACCCAACAGGCGCCGCAAGCGCAGGCGCCGCAAGCGCAGGCGCCCCAGGTGCAGCCGCAGGCGTTCGCGCAGCCGCCGGTCGCGTTCGCGCAGCCCCCGGTCGTGGGCCTTCCGCAGGCGGCGACGAGCCCGACCAACCTCCCGAACGCGCAGCGTCCGCAGCCCGTCGCGCAGCGTCCGGCCCCTCCGCCGCGCGCCCCGCGCCCTGCGCCTGCGCCGCGTCGCCCGTCGCGCTCCGCCGACGACGGCCCGGCCGCCCCGGCCCCGGCCGCAGCGCCCGCAGGCGGAGGCGACCTGAACGACCTCCTCGGCGCGGGCCTCAAGCCCTGAATCAGTCGCGATCTCTGCTTCGAGCTCGGCCGCTCCCGCGGCAAGCACGCTCCTCCGCCACAGACACTGGACCGTCGAGGCCTCGCCAGGGCGTGTCAGCTCATGAAGTCGTGGCGCGTGTAGAGTGCAATGAATTGGAGCCCCGCGGCCTCGATGGCCTCGCGGCCGCCCTCCAGGCGATCGACCAGCGCCACCACACCCGCCACCACGTAGCCCGCGGC
>JAYTBL010000158.1:0-12179 GCA_043736975.1 Polyangiaceae bacterium | reverse complement strand
ACACGAGCACACGGAAGTTGCCGTGACGCGTCTGCAGCTCGGCCGAAGCCTCGACGCTGACGCGGACCGCAGGAGAGCGTTGGGGGTCGTCCATCATCACTCCGGCAGGAGCACCGTGTCGATCACGTGGATGACGCCGTTGGACGCCGCGATGTCGGCCTTCGTGACCATGGCCTTGCCGACGTGGAGCATGCCGCCCGAGGCATCGAGCTTGAGCTCCTTGCCGTTGACCGTCTTCGCGGTGGTGAGCTTCATCGCCGCCGCCGAGCCGACGTTGCCCGAGACAACGTGGTAGGTTAGGATCGCCTTGAGCTTGTCCTTGTTCTCCGGCTTGATGAGGCTCTCGACGGTGCCGGCGGGGAGCTTCGCGAACGCCTCGTCGGTCGGCGCGAAGACGGTGAAGGGGCCGGTGCCGCGGAGCGTGCTCTCGAGGTCCGCAGCCTTGACGGCGGCGAGGAGCGTCTTGAAGGAGCCGGCCGCGTTCGCGGTGTCGACGATGTCCGACTTGGTCATGCTGGTGGCGCCGGCGGCGGGCGCGGGCGGCGTCATCTTGCCGGCCGTGGTCGGGTCCTGCGCGGGGGCTGCGGCCTCTCCGCCACCACAGGCGACGAGCGAGAGCGTGGCAGCGACGAAGGCCGAACGGAGCGTGAGACGAAGCATGGGAGAACCTCTTGGGGTGGGGCCGGAGGATCCGGCTGACAGATGTCTAACATTTGTCTAATTTATGTCAAGGCATTGACCGGAGGTTGTCCACGGGGGATGCTCCTAACATGTCGAAGCGGATGCCGCCCTCGAGCGCTGACTCGAGCCCGGAAGAGCCGCTCGCCGGCGCGTCGATCCGCGTCGTCGCGAACCGTACCGGTATCGCCGCCGATACGCTGCGCGTCTGGGAGCGGCGTTACGGCTTTCCGAAGCCCGAGCGGCGCCCCGGCGGCAGTCGCATCTACTCCGAGGACGACATCGCGCGCCTCCGCCTGCTCGCGCGCGCGCTCGAGGCGGGCTTCCGGCCGAGCGAGGTGGTGCCGCTTTCCTTCGCGGACGTGACGAGGCTCGTCGATGCGTCGGTCGCGGACTCACCGGCGCTCGCTGCGGGCGTGGCGCGCGCGCAGCCGGCAGCGCCTCCGTACGCGGGGTCGCCTGTCGAGGGCGCGATCGTCGCCCTGCGCACCGATGATCTCATCGGGTTGCGCACGGTGCTGCGCGGGGCGGCGGTCGCGCTCGGACCGCGCGCGTTCGTGACCGACGTCGCGCATCCGCTCGCGGTGCGCGTCGGTGAGCTGTGGGCGGAAGGGCTCCTCGACGTGCGCCACGAGCATCTCGCGAGCGCGTGCCTCACGTCGCAGCTGCACCTCCTGCTCGGCGCGCACGACGACGGCGTGCGCTTCCCCTCGGTGCTTCTCGCGACGCTGCCGGCCGAGCCCCATGTCCTCGGGCTGGACATGGTGGGCGTTTACCTCGCCGCTAGCCTCGCCGCGCCGCATCTCCTCGGCGCCGACACGCCGCCCGCGCAGATCGCCGAGGCCGCGCGCGCGTTCGGCGTGGACGTGGTCGGCATCTCGATCTCGCCCGCCGCCGACGGGGCCGCGGCAGCGGTCGCCCTCGCGGCCGTCGCCGCCGCGCTGCCGTCGCGAACCGAGCTATGGATCGGAGGCGGCGGCGCCCGCGCCGTGGCCAACGCCGCCCCCGCCGCGCGGGTCTTCGTGACGTGGCCGGACATCGACGCCGCGCTCGCCGCGTGGCGCGCGGCTGCTCGAAAGCGCTGAGGCAGCCCGTCGGCGAAACCCGGAATTCAGAGCAGCTCGGTGCGGCCGGCGGCCTTCAGCGCCTCGACCACCAGCCGCACGTCCTGCGCGCGGTCGCGCGGGATCACGAGGATCGCGTCCTCGGTCTCGACGACGACGAGGTCGTTCACGCCCACCAGCGCGACCACCTTCTTGCCGCCGCCCAGCGTACGAACCAGGTTGTTCTTCGCGTCGATGGCGAGCGCGCCCGGCGCGAGCGCGTTGCCCGCTGCGTCCGGTGCGCCCAGCTCCCAGGCCGACTGCCAGCTACCGACGTCGTTCCAGCCGAACTCGCCGGGCACCACCGCCAGGCCTGCCGCCTGCTCCATGACGCCGTGATCGATGGAGACGCTGGGGAGCGTGGGGAAGATCGACTTCAGGACCTCGAGCTCCTGCGCAGTGCCGGCCGCTTCGTCGATCTGCTTCACGCCTGCCGCGAGCGCGGGCAGGTGTTGCGCCACGAGTGAGGCCATGTCGCTCGCGCGAAAGAAGAACATTCCTCCGTTCCACAGGTGCTTGCCACCCGCGACGAACTCCTCGGCGCGCGCACGATCGGGCTTCTCGACGAAGCGCACCACGCTCTTTGCGCCGGTCTTGCCGTCGAGGGCGTCGCCGACCTCGATGTAGCCGTAGCCGGTCTCGGGGCGCGTCGGCACGATGCCCACCGTGGTCACGCGCCCGCTCGCCGCGGTCTGCAGGGCGCGTTCGAGCACGTTGCGAAACTCCTGCTCGTTCGCGATGAAGTGATCGCTCGGGAGCACGGCCACGAGCGCCTCGGGATCGAGGCGGGCGATGGCGGCCGTCGCCCAGGCGATGCACGGCGCGGTGTTGCGCGGCGCGGGCTCGCACAGGATCTGGGATCGCGGCACGCCGGGCACGGCCGCCGCGGTCGCGGCCGCGAGGTGCTCGCCGGTCACCACCACCACGCGATCCGGGGTCACGAGCGGCGCCAGGCGGCGCACCGTCGAGGCGAGCAGCGTCTCCTCGCTCGCGCCGGCGAGGGGCAGGAGCTGCTTGGGGCGGAGCGCCCGCGACGCCGGCCAGAACCGGGTGCCTGCTCCTCCTGCCATGATCACCGCGTAGACCTTCGCCATGGGCGGAGCATGGCACAACAAAGGCTGAAAAGTCGCGTGATCACGGGACCTCCTCTACAACGATGGTCCGTGCAGCGCCCGCTCGCCATCCTCCTCTTTCTCTTCGTCTCCGTGCTCGGCATCCTCGGCCTCCTCGGCCTCGCGGGCTGCGAACGCGACGGCGTCCCGCCCCTGGTCGAGGTCACCGAGCTCTCGCCGCGCGAGATCGAGGTCGGCGATCGGCTCGAGCTCAAGGGCGCTGGATTTCCGCAAGGCCGCACCGCGCGCGTGACCTTCCGCGGCACGATGTGGCGGCCCGGGCAGACGCCCGTGACCGGCGCGACCATCGAGGCCGAGGGCGTCGTCGTCGGTACCGATCGCATCGAGATCGTGGTCAGCGAGCCGCTCGAGGAGCGCTTCTGCGGTCACGGCGATCACGCGGCCCACACCACGATGAATGGCGACCTGGAGGTGGCGTTCGCCTCGAGCACGCCCGGCGCGCCGCCGCTCGTGGGGATCATGCGCGGCATGAGCCTCGACATCTCGCCCGCCTCGGTGCGTGCGAGCGTCGTCGAGTCGCGCATCGCGGAGGGCCAGCGCGTCCTCGCGTTTCTCGGCGTGACGCCGGGCCCAGCGTCGCCGCGCGGCCTCCCGATCGAGACGCTCGTCCCTGGGTCGCCCGGCGAGCGTGCCGGCTTCCAGGTCGGCGACCTCATCGCCGTGATCGACGGCGTCCACGTGCGCGAGATCGCGGACGTCGCGCCGGCCTCGGCGCGCAGCACGCAGATCACGCTCCGCCACGGCGACGCGAACAGCGACGACGTGAAGACGGTGCCCATGACCGGCTACGCGAGCGAGCGCATTCCTTCGGAGTATGCGCCCGCGCTCCTCCTGGTCGGGCTCGCGCTCGCGGTGCTCGTTCTGCTGGTGTCGCCGGCGCCCGTCGTGGTCTCCGCGCTCGAGCAGCGCGTGGCCCGTCGCCTGCGCGGCGGAGGCCTCAAGATCGCGGTTCTTGCCGTGTTCGGACGCGGTCCGCGCGCCATCTTCTCGGCGCTCGCGTCGGTCCTGCTCGCGACGTTCGCGCTCGGTCCCTACGTGGCCTCGGCCGATCTCGATGCAGGCGTTCTGCTGGTCGCTGCCATCGCGCTGCTCCTCGGCTCCCGCGTCGCGGCGACCCGCGGCGCGATGGCATCGGTTCGTGCGGCGGCGGATGTCGGGCTCGCGGGCCTGGTGCTCGCGTCGGCGATCGCCGGCCTCGTCGTCCACGGCGGCGCGCTGCGCCTCGCCGAGATCGTCCGCGCGCAAGGCGGCGCGCCGTGGGAGTTCGCGGCCGTCCGCCAGCCGGCGGCGTGCGCGCTGGCCCTCGCGTACGTCGGCGCGCTGCTCCTTCTCCTCCGGGCGCGCGAGGAGCTGCCTCTCCTCGCGCACGCGCGGGTCGACGAGGGCGCGATCGGGCGCCGGCCTGCGGGCTCGGAGCCGAACGGCCGGCTCCTCGAGCGGCTCGGCCTGCTCGTCGCGTCGGGCCTCGGCGTGGCCATCTTCTTCGGCGGCTGGCAGCTGCCCGGCGGGATAGAGGCGCGGAGCACGGTCCTCCAGGCGCTCGCGGCCTTCCTCTTCGTGATCAAGACCTGGGCGCTGTGCGCGAGCTTGCTGGGGCTCGCGTCGATCGCGTCCCCCTGGACGGCCCGGGAGGCGCGGCGCTTCCTGGTGCGCCGCCTGCTTCCCGCGCTCGCGATCGGCGGCCTCTCGGTCGCGCTCTCGCGCCGCCTCCCTCCCAGCGAGGCCCTCGAGGCCGCCCTCGGCGCCACGCTCGTGACGGCGCTCGCGCTGCTCCTCCTCCGCGCCAGCCTCCGGATCCGAGGCGCCATGCAGCGTCCCGAGCCGCACGCCAGCCCGTTTTTGTAGGGCAGAACGAGCGCACAAGCCTGTAGCCTGACCGCTCCCATGTTCGAGACTTCGGGCACCCTCACGATCGTCGAACCGACGTCGTCGCTCGTCGTCCTCGTACTGCTCCCGCTGCTCTGGGCGGCGTTCGCGGCGGTCGCGGCGCTGCGCGGGACGGACGGTCGCATGGCGGCCCGCGGCGCCATCGCCGCGGCGGGCGGTACGCTCGGGCTCGCGGTTCTCCATGCGGTCCGCGCCGCACAGCACCCGCCCGGGCACGTCGCGCACCAGCACGTCGCGACGCTCGCGCGGATCGGCCAGCTCGACGTGGCCATCGATCTCGTGCGCGACCCCACGGCGGTCACGTGCGCGCTCCTTGCTGCGTTCCTCGGCTTCGCGGCGGTGCTTCACGCCGCGTGGACCGCGCCCGCAGGGCTCGCCGCGCGCCTCGCGTGGACCGGCCTCGCCACCAGCGCGGTGATCCTCGTCGCGCTCTCCGACGGCCTGCCGGCGCTCGCGATCGGCCTCCAGATCGCGACCGTCGCCGGCTGGGCGCTCGCGGGCGGCGGCAAGTCGCGCGCGCTGGTGCTCGCGCTGTGCGGCGACGTGACCGTGGTGTTCGCTGCGTGGGTGCTGTTCTGGTCGCTCGGCGGGACCTTCGGGACGTCGGGGTACACGCCCGATTCGCTCCCGCGCTTCGCGCTGGTGGCGGTTCCGGAGACGGCGCGCCCCGACGGCAAGGCCAGCGTCTCGCTCACCACGTACGAGGACGCGATGGTCACCTCGGACGACGGGCCGCCGCTGCCCGGCGAGCCGCTGCGCGCGCCCTTCACGCTGCTCCTCGATCCCGGCGTGTACTCGTTCCGCATCCAGGCGAGCGCCGCGACCACCGATCTCCTGGTCACGCACGTCACGCTCGGCGCAGGGCGCTCGTACGTCCTCACGCCCTACGGGCCGACCACGAGCCTCGGCAACCTCGATGACCAGCTCGTGGTGCCGCGGCCCACGCCCACCGGCGCCGCGTCCATGCGCGCCGCCCTCGCGGCGCGATCGATCGGCGGCGTGCACGTGACGAGCGTGGTCGGGCTCCTGGTGGTGCTGGCGGCGCTCCTTCGCCTCGCGCTGCTCTGCAAGACGCAGCAGGGCGGCCTCGTCTATGCGCTCGAGGCCATCCCGCCGGTGGTGCTCGCGCTGCACATGCTGCCGCTGCTCGACCCCGGCGCCGGGCCGGCGCTCGCCGTGATCCCGGTGGTGGCCGCGGTCTTCCTCGCGGGAGATGCGGCGTCGGCGCGCTCCTCCGATCGCGTGCCGCGGGCGGCGCTCGCCGCGCTCTCCGCGCTGGCGATGACGGCCGTGCTCGTCGGCGAGACCTCGGGCGCGATGGTGATCCTCGTCGCCGGCGCGCTGGGCGCGGCGGCGTGCACCACCTCGCTCGACGCCGAGTCGGACGTTCGCTGGTTGGGCATCGCCTGCGCGAGCCTCGCGGGGATCGTGCCCGGAGCGGGCGCCTCGAGCGGCGTCACCTCGGCGATCACCGGCAGCTTCGGCGCGAGCGCCGCCGGGCACATGGTGGGCGCCGCGGTGGCGCCGCTCGTCGCCATCGCGGCCATCCTCGTCGCCACGGCCGTCTTTCGCGTGTATAGTGCAAGCATAAGCGCGCCGGTGGTGGCGCGCGGGCCGCGGGCGCCACGCGCGCTGGCGGTGGCCCTCGCCGCGGGGTCGATCGTGGGCGGAGCGATCCTCGGCATCGGCGCCTCCACGTTCGGCGGGCACACCACGCCGCTCGCGCGCCGCCTCGTCGATGCGCCGGGTGGCCTCGACGGCAACCCGCGGATCGCCGGCGTCGCCTGCGTGCTGTCGGTCGGGGCGGCGGTGATCGGCCTGGTCGCGGCGCGCCACGCGACCGCCACCAGCAAGACGCCTGGCTGGGTCCCCACGCTCGGCCTGCCCGCCGCGCTCGCCGGACGGGCGGCGCGCATCGTGACCGGGGTGGTGCGTTTCCTGGTGCGCTCGGTGCTGATCATGAACGAGGACGTCATTGACGACGCCGCCGACGCGGTCGGCTCGGTTGTCACCTCGGTGGGGCGCGTCCTTCGCCTGGTCGACGCGAAGAGCCGCGGCCCCGCGGAGCGCGGCGCGACCGAGGTCGTGGTACGCAGCGCCATGGACCACCCCCGGCGCTCCGACGTGTTGCGGACGGCGCTCGTGCTCGGGATGGTGGGCGTCCTCGGTGTCGTCGTGCTCTCCACCGTGGTCCTCGGCTGACCCATGAAGCGAGCCTCCACGTTTCGAGGACTCTTCCTGCTCCGGCCGATCGTCATCGCCCTCCTCTTCGCGACCCTCCTGCTGATCGCCGGAGACGCGCGCGCGCAGGAGGTGCGGCGGGCGGGGACGGTGCGCGTCGAGCCGGCGTCGGGTGGTCGCGGCCCCGTCGATCTGCGGTTCACGCAGGAGGGCTTCATCGGCGAGCTCGCGATCGTGAACAACGGTAAGGAGCCGCTCATCGTCTCGCGCATCGCCGTCCGCGGTGACGCCACCGACCCGCGCGCCCCGCCCAAGCTCGCGCTGCGCCTCGCCGACGCCGCGCTGCCTGTCACCATCGCCCCCGGCGCGACGCGCAAGGCGATCATCCAGTGGCTGCCCGAGCGCGGCGTCCGCCTCCACCAGCTCTACGCGCACGTCGTCGTGACCACCTCGGACGAGCAGTCCGGCGAGGTGGCGATGGGTGTCCGCGCCCAGATCCCTGGGCTCCTCGGGCCACTCGAGGGACATGTGGTCTCGCTGCTCATCGGCGTCCCGCTGCTCGGCGCGCTGCTCACCTTCCTCGCTCGCCTGCTCGGCCGCCGCGACGACCGGACACCGCATCTCATCGCTGTCATCTCGCTGGCGGTGCAGTCGATGCTTGCGATCTACATCTATCGTGGCTTCGCCTCCGACGTCTCGCGGCTGGACGGTAACGACGGGCTGCAGTTCATCGAGCACGGCGTCTGGATCCGCGGGGTCTTCGCGGAGGTCTTCTTCGGCGTCGACGGTACGAGCGTCGCGGCGGTCCTGGTGATCAGCCTCGTCGGCCTGCTTGCCATCCTCCCGGAGCGCACGGTGCCGCGCGGCTCCACCGGTTACCACACCGCGTACCTCACGCTCGCGGCCGCGGTCCCAGGCGCGCTGTGCGCGATGGACGGCCTGCTCTTCGTCCTCTTCACGTCGTTCGCGGTGATCGCGGCGGCGGTGCTGGTGGGCGGCTGGGGCGGCGCCGGTCGGCGGGACGCCGCGCTCAAGCTCGCGATCCTCGGCACCCTCGCGGTGGTGTGCCTCCTGGTGGTGGTGCTGGCGGTCTCGCGCGAGGCGGACCCCACCTTCCTGGTCGACGGTACGAAGACATCGACGACCTTCAGCCTCCCCGAGCTCTCGCGCGTGGCGCTCGGCGCGAAGGGCGCGAAGCTCTTCGGGGCCCCGCTCGTGAAGGTGGCGTTCGTGCTGGTGCTGATCGCGAGCCTCGTCCTGCTCGGTGCCTTCCCGCTGCACGCGTGGCTGGCGCCGACCTACAGCGAGGCTCCGACCGCCACCGGCGCGATGATCTCGGCGGCGCTGCCGACCATCGGCGGCGTCGCGCTCCTCCGGATCGGCTGCGCGGTTCTGCCCGAGGGGATGCGCTGGGCGTCGGGCGTGGTGGTCGCGATCGGCGCGGTGAGCGCCGCCTATGGCGCGCTCCAGGCGCTTGGGCAGACGGATCTGCGCAAGCTAGCCGCCGCGGGGACGACCGCGCAAGTCGGCTTCGTGCTGCTCGGCGCCGGCTCGCTGACCCCGCAGGGCATCTCGGGCGCGATGGTGATCGGCGCGACGCGCGCGCTCGCCTGCGGCCTCTTCCTGGTGCTCGCGGGCGCCATCGAGGATCGCGCGCGGACGCGGGATCTCACGCGCCTCGAGGGCGTGGCCACGCAGATGCCGGGCTGGGCCACGGCGCTCGCGGTGGCGGCGCTGGCACAG
This sequence comes from Polyangiaceae bacterium, assembly GCA_043736975.1. GTDB lineage: Bacteria > Myxococcota_A > Polyangia > Polyangiales > Polyangiaceae > Labilithrix. The sequence continues at coordinate 3,454 of JAYTBL010000158.1, read as the reverse complement.
GCCGGCGTGATGGGCGTCGGCGGCGCATGGGGACCGATGCTCGCGCTGCTCGGCGCGCTCCCGAACTATCCGCCGCTCGCGCTGATCGGGGCGCTTGCGCTCATCCTCGCGGCGGCTGCGCACTTCCTGGTGCTATCGCGGATCCTGTTCGGCAAGCTCGCCGAGGACTGGGAGCGGAGCCCGCTCCTCGAGCCGTTCGGCGGGCGCTTCCCGGATCTCACGGCGCGCGAGTGGACGAGCATCGCGCCGCTGGCGACGCTCGTCGTCGTGCTCGGCGTCTGGCCGGCCCCGCTCTTCGCCTCGACGGCCGGCACGGTGCGCGATCTCACGAACGCAGTGAGCCCACCGGGCCCGGAGCAGATCGCGGCGAGAGACGCTGACAGCTCACCGGAGCGGTCCGCCGACATGGGGACCTTGTAGCAACAGGGCGCTACGGCTCGTCGCTCAGGGCTTCTTCGGGACGGGCTTGCCGGCCGGCTTGCCCGCGGGCTTCGCGGCCGGCTTCTCGGCGGCCGGGGGCGCGTTCAGGAACGCCACGGCCAGGGCCGCTGCCTTCTTGGCCGCTCCCAGGTTCTCGAACTTACCGAGGGGCGCCGCCTTGCCGGCGGTGGTCATCGTGACCGCGCCGTCGTCGCCGACGCTGACCTTGTCGCCCTTGGCGAGCGTGAGCTCGTCACCGGTGAACGAGCCGTAGGCCGCGCCGCTGTCGGTGGTGACTGCGCCATCGCTGCCGACCTTCAGGAGATCCTTGCCGTCGGCGTTCTGCATCGCCATGCCGGCGATCTTGCCGATCATCTTGCCGCCGCTGGAGACCGAGCCGTCGGACTTGATCTCGACCGCGCCCGGCTTCTTGCCCTTGATCGTGGCCTTCGCCGTAGCCGTCGGGAGCGCGATGCTCGCGGGCGGGGGATCGGCCGTGGCCGACGAGCCGCCCTCCGAGGACGGCCCCGCGTCGCTCGTGAGACCGACGGTCGAGGGGGGAGCGGGCATGTCCGCGGCGGAGGCGTCGACCGCCTCCATCGACGGCGGCGCCGGCGGCTTCTTCCCGCCGCACGCAGCGACAGTCAGGAGCGCGAAGAGCGGGACAGCGACCAGAGAGATCTTGGCAACGCGGAGCATGGCTCGGAACCCTACTCAAGAGCTCCCTCGTCGACAACGTTTTGCCGCCGATTCCCTTCAGAACGTTCCGACACCCCCTCCACCCCGCGATCCCCGCGACCGCAGCGCTATTCCTTCAGGGCTTCGGCGCCGCCGATGATCTCCATCAGCTCCTTCGTGATCGCCGCCTGTCGAGCGCGGTTGTACACGAGGGTGAGGCGGCCAATCATTTCCTTGGCATTGCGCGTCGCGGCGTCCATCGCGGTCATGCGCGCGCCGAACTCGCTCGCCTGGCTCTCGAGGAGCGCCCGGTAGATCGAGACCTCCACGTACATCGGCATGAGATGCTCGAGCACCGCGCGCTCGTTCGGCTCGAAGCGGATCTCGGTCGGCTCGAGCGAGCCCTCCTTGCGCGCCGGCGGCTCGGGGAGCGGGAGCAGCGGCTCGGTCACGACCTGCTGCGTGATCGCGCTCTTGAATTCGTTGTAGACGATGTAGACGCTGTCCACCTCGCCGCGCGCGAATTTGCCAGTCACGAGCTCGGCGATCATGCGCGCCTTGCCCATGTCGAGGCCGTCGTAGAGGCGCACGTAGTCCTTCAGGATGCCGACCTTGCGGCGCTGCAGGAACTCGCGCCCCTTCTTGCCGGCGGTGATGACGAGGACCTCGGCGCCCGCGTCCGACTTGTCGCGCCAGGCCTTCAGCGCCGCCTTGCTGGCGTTCGCGTTGAACGCGCCGGCGAGGCCGCGATCGCCCGAGAGAACGAGGAGCAGGACGTTCTTCTCCGGCCGGCGCTCGAGGAGGGGATGGAGCCCCTCGCCCATGTCGCGGTCCGAGTACTCGAGGTCGGTCTGCTTGTCGATCATCGCCGCGGCGACGCTGGTGAGGATCTCGTGGGTCTTCAGCGCGTAGGGCCGGAGCTGCGTGATCCGCTGCTGCGCGCGGTTCAGGCGCGCACCGGCGACCATCTTCATCGCGCGCGTGATCTTCTGCGTCGCCTTGACGCTCGTGATCCGCTTGCGAATGGTTTTTAGGTTGGCCATCGGAGCGCGCTCAGTCCTTCTTCTTCTTCTCTTTGGCGCCCGGCTGACCAGCCTGGCCGAAGCCCTTGCCGAAGTCCTTCAGCGCGGTCTTGAGCGTCTCCTCGGTGTCCTTGTCCATCGCCTTCTTGGTGCGGATGGTCTCCAGGATAGCCGGGTGCTTCGACTCGATGAACGCGGCGAGCTCGCGCTCGTAGGCCCCGAGCTTCCCGACCTCGATGTTGTCGAGGTAGCCCTTGGTGCCGGCGTAGATGATCACGACCTGGCGCTCGACGGGCTGCGGGACGTACTGACCCTGCTTGAGGATCTCGACAAGGCGCGCGCCGCGCTCGAGCATGTTGCGCGTGACCTGATCGAGGTCGGAGGCGAACTGGCTGAACGCCGCCTTCTCGCGGTACTGCGCGAGATCGAGCTTCAGCGAGCCGGAGACCGCCTTCATCGCCTTTATCTGCGCGTTGCCACCGACGCGGCTGACCGAGATACCGACGTTGATGGCCGGGCGGACGCCCGAGTAGAAGAGGTCGGCCTCGAGGAAGATCTGCCCGTCGGTGATCGAGATCACGTTGGTGGGGATGTAGGCCGATACTTCGCCTTCGAGGGTTTCGATGATCGGCAGTGCGGTGAGCGAACCACCCGAACCCGGCACTTTGGCCACCTTGTGGCCGGCAAAGCTCTTGAGGTCGTGGTCGGCCTGTTCCTTGCCACCGAAGCCCCCCGGCCCGACGTACAGCATGCCTGCCGAACCGGGTTGGCGGCGTTCGGTCGGATGGCTCTTGCTGTTCACGCCCCAATCGGCAGTCACCTCGGCGTCCTTGGCATCGCCCGGCACGATCACATACTTCTCGGCCAGTTTGGCGCTGCGTTCGAGGAGGCGGCTGTGACAGTAGAACACGTCGCCGGGGTAGGCTTCACGACCCGGAGGCCGACGCACGAGCAGCGACAACTGGCGGTAGGCCGCAGCCTGCTTGCTCAAGTCGTCATAGACGCAAAGGGTGTCCTTGCCTTCCTCGTACATGAAGTACTCGGCAATCGCCGTACCTGCATACGGTGCAAGGTATTGCAGCGGGGCGGAGTCGCTCGACGAGGCGATGACCACTACGGTGTAGTCCATCGCACCCACGGCCCGCAGCTTCTCCACCACCTGGGCGACCTTCGATTCCATCTGCCCGCAGGCCACGTAGACGCAAATCACACCTTCGGAGGCCTGGTTGATGATGGTGTCGAGGGCGATCTGCGTCTTGCCCGTCTTGCGGTCGCCGATGATCAATTCACGCTGGCCACGGCCGATCGGGGTCATGGCATCGATGGCCTTGATG
>JAYTBL010000157.1:0-2015 GCA_043736975.1 Polyangiaceae bacterium | reverse complement strand
GTCGGCACGCAGCTGAGCGAGCGTGTCGAGCACGTTCGCGACCTCGTCGAGGAAGTGCGGGCGAAGGCGGAGGTCGCGTTTCGCGACAAGCCGTACCTCGTCCCCGTCGCCGCGGGAGCGCTGGGGCTCGGCATCGGCGTCTTGCTGGGCTCCAAGATCACGCGCTTCATCATCTTCACCGCGGTCGGCGGCATCCTCAGCGAGGCGCTCGGCGGTGAGATCAAGCGCATCGCCGGCGACTTCGTCGGCGAGTTTCAGAATCGCCTCGGTGAGGGCGAGAGTGGGGAGAAAGGCACCGCGTGAGCGAGGCCTGACTCCGGCTACGCGGCGCAGACGTTCAGCCGCCGCGTAGCTCGAGCTCGATAATGAGCGGCAGATGGTCCGATGCCCGTCGCGACACGCTGTTCCAGGGAACGTGAGCTGCCCGCACCACCAGATCTGCGCTGACGAAGACGTGGTCGAGGCGCAGAACGGGCAAGCGGCTAGGGAACGTGGCGCGCGGGCGGTGGCCGGCGAGCGCGCGCTGCGCGTCGCGGAGCTTCGCCGCGAAGCGACGGTAGGTCGTGCCCCGGGGGACGGCGTTGAGATCTCCGCACAGCAGATGAGGCGTGCGCAGCTCGCCGCTGCCGAGCCAGCCTTTTCCCGTGAGCTCGCGCGACTGCATCCCGCGCTCGTCGCGGTGCACGCCGAGGTGCGTGCTGATGATGTCGACGCTCCGCCCGGAAGCGAACGTCGTGCGCGCCCAGATCGCGCCGCGCGGCTCGGCATCATGGTGAGGTGAGGCGAACGTCGTCACCTTCACCAGCTCGAGCGCGTGCCGGCTCATGAGCGCGTGACCATAGAAGCCGACGCCGCGCCGGAACGTCCGGCAGAAGAGCAGCTTCATCCCGAGCTGCGACGCGAGGTCGCGGGCGTGGTGCGCGCCCTCCGCCTCGTCGGTCTCGGGCGCGTCGAGCTCCTGGAGCGCGATGACGTCGGCGCGGGCCTCCTGGCAAACGCGCGCGACCTCGGCGTTCGAATCCTGCCCGGCAGGCCCCACGCAGCCGTGGACGTTGTACGTCATCACGCGAAAGCGGGACACCGCGCGAGGCATACGGCAGCGGAACGATGGTTGCAACACGCCTCCTCGAAGCGCGGCGCCGGGTCGCGCGCAAGGAGACCGCGAAACCATGGATCCCACGACGAACGACGTGCAGGGCGAAGGCAACTACGACGCGACCCACAACTACAACGAGGGCGTGAAGAAGTCGGTCGAGAAGGGCAACACCGAGGAGCTCGCCGAGAAGGCCAAGAAGGCGCTCGAGGGCGCAGAGGGCGACGCGCTCCGCAAGGCCGAGGAGCTGGGCAAACAAGGCGGCGAAGGCGCGCCCAGGAAGTGATCGGAGCCTGACGATGGAATCGATCCGCGACGCGGCGAAGGCGCGCGCCAGAGCCCTCGGAACGCTGTTCTCGAGGTCGTATGACAAGTTCGACGAGGTCGACGGCTTGCGTCTCGGCGCCGCGTTCTCGTACTACGCCACGTTCGCGATCTTTCCGCTCATCCTCCTCTCCGTCACCGTGGTCGGCTTCGTGGTGGGCGACAGCGACATCGCGAGAGAACGGATCTTGACCGCCGTGGCGAGCTCCGACAGCTCCGTCACCGACGTCATCAACCAGACGCTGGTGTCGATGAAGGATGCGGGGGCGCGCAAGACCTCGGCGATCATCGGCCTCCTCTCGCTCCTCTTCGCGGCGAGCGGCGCGTTCGTGGAGCTGGACTTCACCCTCAACAAGATCTGGGACGTGAAGCCGCGGGTGGGCACTGGCGTCGTCGGCAAGGTGAAGGTCTTCCTGGAGGAGAGACTCTCCGGGCTCGCCTGCGTGCTGAGCATCGGTGTGTTCCTCGTCCTCTCGCTGGTCAGTAGCGCGACACTGAGCGTCCTCGCACAGCACGCCCGGTCCAACGTCACCCCCGCGCTCCTCCAGGTGGCCGAGCTGGGCGTGTCGCTCGTGCTGCTCTCTCTCGCCATGGCTGC
>JAYTBL010000156.1:0-2016 GCA_043736975.1 Polyangiaceae bacterium | reverse complement strand
GGCGGCGTCGGCGTCGGCTTCGCCAGCGTGGCGAGGGAGAACAGCACGCTGCTCTCGTTGCGCTCGCCGGTGAGGTGCGTCGCGTACACCTCCCCACTCGCGTGCTGCGGCTCGACGGGGAAGGACTCGCCGCAGCGCGTGCAGCGGACCTTCAAGGACGCCCCACCAGGCGTTCAGTAGCGGTGGTGTACCGGGCGTTGCACGCGGGGCAGGAGAGCTTCATTGTGCTCTCAGACGCCATGGAATCATGGGTTGGTTGGCGTGAAGAAAATTCAAACCGCCGGGTGTCCAGGGGCGTCTAAGCTCCGATGACGACTCCTGCCCAGCGCGAGGCCGCGACCGCGGCGCTGCTGGTCGCGCGCGCCAAGGCCGGCGAGCCGCAGGCGTTCGACGCGCTGGTCCGCCGTTACCGCAAGCGCATCTTCGCGCTCGCGCTGCACCTGTCCGGCACCGAGAGCGACGCCGACGACATCGTGCAGGACGTCTTCATCCGCGCCTTCCGCGCGCTCGACCAGTTCGAGGGCCGGAGCGAGTTCTTCACCTGGGTCTTCCGGCTCACGGTCAACCGCGCGCTCGACGCGCGGCGCACGCGGGTCCGTCGCAGCGAGTCCTCGATCGAGGAGGACGACCCGCGCATCGAGCGCGCGCTCCAGGTGGACGCCGACGGCGATCCGCGCCGCGCCGCCGAGCTCCGCCAGACCTACGCGCGCGCCCTCCGCGCGCTCGACGCGCTGCCGCCCGAGATGCGCACGACGGTGGTCCTGGTCGCGCTGCAAGGCCTCTCGAACGCCGAGGCCGCGGTGGTGCAGGGCTGCCCGCGCGGCACGATCGCGTGGCGACTCCACGAGGGCCGCCGCCGTCTCCTCGAGGCGACCGCGCCGAGCAAGCTGCCGCTCCCGAAGAAGGGCCTCTCGGAGCACCTCGGGCGCCTGCTCGAGGACGCGGGCATGCCGGCGCTGGAGCTGGACTCCCCGTTCGAAGCGTAAGTACTGGCACGCCCGGTAAGATTCGAACTTGCGACATCCGGCTTCGAAGGCCCTGGAATCGGCCTGTTTCGCCGAGGAAGTTGCACGGCGTGACAGCGCCGTGACGGCCCTTCGCAACGTTCTCGAGGACGTGGCTGCCGGGCGCTACCTGCTCCCAGCCACCGCTGTCGTCGGGCTCGCCGTTGCTCGTGATGACGCGCTCGATCGCTACGCTGCTACGGGCGGCGGCACCGAGGTGGTGCGGCGCGGGCGCTGACGGGCACTCTCGTCGGAGCGACGGCGCGCGCGCGCGTGCTAAACTTTCGGCATGTCGCACGCGATGCGCGCACGAGTGAAGGGCGGCCGGCTCGTTCTCGATGAGCCGAGCTCGCTGCCCGAGGGAACGGAGGTCGAGCTGATACCGGCCGATGACATCGACGACCTCGCCCCCTCCGAGCGAGCGCGGCTTCACGGCTTCCTCGGCGATTCGATCCGGAAGCACGTGCCCGGCACGGGCATCCCGGCGGACGAGGTTCTCGCGAGGCTCCGGGCGAAGCATTGACCTTTCGCGTCGAGCTCACCGACGCTGCCATGGACCAGGCGGAGGCCGCCGCGACGTGGTGGCGCGCAAACCGGGGCGCGGCGCCGGCGCTCTTCGACGATGAGCTCGCGTACGCGCTCGACTTGCTCGCGAGGATGCCGCCGCCCACTCAGGTGTGGGCCGAGATCGAAGGCACGCCGGTGCGCAAGGTCCGGCTTCCCCGCACGAGGCACGCGATCTACTTCACCATGGAGAAAGATCTCGTGACCGTTCACGCCGTTTGGCATGGAGCTCGGGGAAGCGGCTTGCCTCTACCCTGAGCGAGCGTGCGCGACATCCGGCTTCGAAGGCCGAGCCGGCGTCGTCATGGTGGCAGATTGGAGCGTCGCTCCCCAAGGGCCGTGCGAGTATCGCGCTAGACGAGCCGGAACCACACTTCCTGATCGTCACCTACGGGCTTAGCGCCCCGCACGTCGAGCCTCCGGGCGAGGGCCTGACGGCCGGACTGGG
>JAYTBL010000155.1:0-2022 GCA_043736975.1 Polyangiaceae bacterium | reverse complement strand
ATCTCCACGAGGTCGAGCGCGCTCTCTCCGTCCTCCAGGGCCGCCATCCCGAGCACGAACGAGCACGCCGCGAGGACGAGGCCGCCCGCAAGCAGCGTTCCCTCGCGATCGACACCGTCGCCGAGGAAGAGGCGAAGCGCGTCCGCGTGCGGCGCGCGAAGATCATCGGCGTCGTCACGCCGATCGTCCTGCTCTTCGCGTTCATCGGCATCTTCGGGCGCCGCGAGATGGCGCGGCGCGCGCGCATCGACGCCGTGTCGGAGTCGTTCCGCAGCGCCGGCTTCACCGCCATCGACACCTCGCTCCGCGGATCGACGGGCGCGGCCGAGGCCAACGCCGAGCCGGGCTGCCTGCTCGCCGTCTCCACCGGCACCAAGGAGATGACCGTCACGCACGGCTCGGTCGCGCTCACCGGCACGCCGCCGGTCCTGTTCTGCACGTGCGCCGCGGCGCGAATCGCCATCAGCGCGCCGGTGGGCGGGCAGGGGGGAGTCGCGCTCCTCCGCGCCGACACCGCGGCCATCGGCGGCTCGCGCGCGTTCGGCTTCGCCGCGTTCAAGCCCGCCTCCACGCTCGCCCTCGACACCGCTTGCGCCGATGCCTCGCTCGACGCGTGGGTGGAGGCGAAGCACTACCCGCCGCCCAGCCCCGACCAGGCCTGGCTCACGGGCACGGCGCCGCGCGTCGCGCTCGCCACCGCGGGCTTCCGCGTCGCCACCACCGTGAAGGGTGCCGCGCCGCTCGCGGTGGTGGAGGTGCCGAAGGACAGCTGCCTCGTCGCCACCAGCGCCGCGGTCGACGATCGCCTCGCGATCCGACTCAAGGGCGAGCCCGCGTCCGCCGTCGAGGGGCGCGGCACCATCGGTCGCTGCGCGCAGGCGGAGGGCGTCGTCGTCGTCACGCGCGCGAGTGCCGGTGAGCTCACGGTGCTGGTCGCGCCTGCCGCGCGCGTGGGCGGCGAGCTCGGTCTCCGCGAGCTGATGACGAGCGCGGGCCTCGCGCCGTCCGCGCTGGGCGTGCCCGCCGCCGATCGCGCGTGGGACGCGAAGCAGCTGCTCCTGGCGAGCGCGGTGCCCGAGTCGATCATCGATACCGCCTCTGCGCCCGACGTGCCGAAGTTCGCGGAGGGGCGCGTCGCCGCGCTCTCGCTCGAGACCGAGGCCGCGCTCGCGCCCGAGATCGCGGCCGGCGCCTCCGCGGCGTGCATCCCTGCGCTCGACAGGCACCCGCGCGAGGCGATCTGCGTGTTCTCCGGCGAGCAGCGGTGGAAGAGCCCGGGCGGCGACGCCACGCCCATCGGCGGCCTGGCGCGCGCCAAGCTCCCGTTCTGGCTCTACACCATGAAGGGCGTGAGCGATCCCGCGGCGCTGGAGGCGATGGCGAAGCTCTTCGCGATCGCGCGCAGCCTCGCGCGCCAGGGCTTCTCGCCCACCACGCTCGAGGCGCTCGTCGAGCAGCCGACCGGCGTGCAGGTCCTGGGGCGCACCGGCGAGGACGCGGTCGTCGCGGTGGGCGTCGCGCCCAGTGATCCCTTCGTGTACCCCCTCGCCGACGACGTCGCCTGGACCCTCGACGAGCCCCCGCAGATCGCGCTGGTCAAGCCGCTCGAGAAGGTCACGCTCGTCACCTCGCTGAAGAAGCTGCCGCCCATCGGCACGCGCCGCACCGTTGTCTTTCGTCGCCAGGCGCGTTGACGAGGCTAGAGTGCGGGTTACTCTATCTCGATGCGACCCCGCTTCGCCGATTTCGAGCGCATCGTCTTCTTCACTGGCGCCGGCCTCTCCGCGGCAAGGGCGGGATGTGGTCGCAGTACAACTACGAGGACTACGCCTGCCAGAGCGCGTTCGATCGCGATCCGGAGAAGGTGTGGGACTTTCACGACGAGCGCCGCCGGACCGTCGCCGCCTGCGAGCCGAACGCCGGCCACCGCGTGATCGCCGAGGTGCAGCGGCAGAAGCCCAGCACCGTCATCATCACCCAGAACATCGACGGCATGCACCAGCGCGCCGGCGCCATCGTGCG
>JAYTBL010000154.1:0-2026 GCA_043736975.1 Polyangiaceae bacterium | reverse complement strand
GACATGATGCTCGCCGGCGCCAACGGCGCGTGGACGGCGCATCCCGAGTGGGTGGTGCGCACGCCGAACGTCCTGATGACGCTGGTGGCGATGTACCTCCTCTACAAGGGCGTCGCGAAGGTCTTCGGACGCCGCGCCGGCCTCCTCGGCGGCATCGTCCTCGCTACCCTCCCCGACTGGTTCTTCCTCGCGCACCAGACGATGACCGACATGCCGTTCGTCGCCGCGATGACCGGCGCGATGGGCCTCCTCCTGAACGGTCTCAACACCCGCGAGGACGAGCACATTCGCAGCTACGAGCTCGAGGCGTTCGGGCGCACGTGGCGCCTCACGCTGTGGCACCTCGTCTTCGGCATCGTGCTGATCTGCGCGCTTCCGCAGATCGTCTATCTCCTCTCGCGCAACCTCGAGCTCGTGATCTTCGGCGACGGGCCGAAGGGCTTCCGCGTCCACTGGGACGAGTTCAAGAGCGGCTCGGCCGTGAACTGCGGTCTGCCGGGCAACGAAGCGTGCGTGATGCACGCACCCGCCTCGGTGCCGAAGTCGACGGGCGCGAACCCGTCGGGCGTGGGCCCCTCGCTCGTCCGCTACTTCGCGGGCTTCGAGCCCTCGCTCCAGGGCCTGGCGTGGACCGGCATCCTCAGCGGCGTCCTCTATCTGAACTGGGGCGAGCGCCGCACGCGGCGGCTCCTCTACATCGCAGCGTGGTTCTGCGCGGCCATCGCCACCATGGCGAAGGGCCCGGCCGGCTTCGGTCTCCCGATGATCTGCGCGTTCGCCTACGTCGCGACCAAGCGCCGCTGGAGCGAGCTGCTCCGCCTCGAGATCCTCTCCGGCGTGCTCGTGATCCTCGCGGTCGCGATGCCCTGGTACGTGGCGATGTACATCCGCCACGGCTCGCCGTTCACCGATCGCCTGATCTTCCACGACATGTTCAACCGCGCGTTCTCGCACGTGCACGACACGAACGAGGGCGACGACACCGGCATCCGATTCTACTTGTGGCAGCTCGGCTACGCGCTCTTCCCGTGGACGGGCCTCGCGCCGCTCGGTCTGATCTGGAGCTTCCGCCGCAGCGACTCCGCGGTCTCGCGCCTCGGCAGCGTGTGGACCACGCTCGCCAGCACCTTCACCGGCAAGAGCGACGAGCACCGCGAGGGCTCCGCGGTCGGTGACGCCTCGGTAATGCTCGTGATGTGGTTCATCTTCGCGTTCGCCCTCTTCACGTTCATGGGCACGAAGTTCCACCACTACATCTTCCCGGCGGTCCCGCCGGTGGCGATGCTGATCGGCGTCGTGCTCGACGACATCCTCGGCCAGCGCCCGCTGGTCAAGAAGGGCCTGTGGCCGGCGTACGTGGGCGGCCTGCTGGTGACGACGGCGATCACGACCTACGGCGTGTCGCGCTTCTGGGCCGGCTCGGTGATGGGCGCCGCCCCCGACGCCGGCGCGACCGGCAGCACCAGCATGGCGCTACTGGTCGGCGGCGTCGGACTCGCGCTGACCGGGCTCGTCGCGTTCGCGCTGCGCAGCAACGAGGGACGCGACGAGGCGCGCATCGCCGTCGCGACCGAAGTGACCCCCTATCGCGGCGGGGTGAAGGTCGAGGACGAGGCGATCGAGGAGACGCGGCGGCGGAGCCACGAGGAGCTGATGGTCGCCGGCGCGGCGGTCCTCTCGGCGCTGGTGATCGTGCTCGTCGGTCGCGACCTTGTCATCAAGCCGGAGGGCGCGGATCAGCCCGGCGCGATCCGTCTCCTCCAGCTCTTCACGTACAACTACCGCCGCACGTGGCCCGATTCGCTCGACTTCACTGGCGTCCTCGGCGGATTCACCATCATTGCGGCGCTCCTCGTTCTCGGCCTCGCGGTGCGTTCGCTACGTCGCCATGCGGTGGCCGCGTTCTGCGCGTTTGCGGTCATCTGGGCCCTCTGGGGTGTCGACGTCTACATGGTCAAGACGTCGTCGCACTGGGGTCAGCACGAGGTGATCGAGGCGTACTACAAGGACCGGAAGGGTCCTGAGG
>JAYTBL010000153.1:0-23706 GCA_043736975.1 Polyangiaceae bacterium | reverse complement strand
CCTCTGCTTCATCATGAAAGCGAACCTTCGTTGGGTCACCGTCTCGGCCTCGCTGGTCACCCTCCTCGCCGGGTGGACCATGGCCTGCTCCGCGCCCGACGATGCGAAGAAGAGCGATCTCGAACTCTGCTCGGCGAAGGACGAAAGCGACTCGTGCGCCTCCAAGAAGCGGTCGACGAAGAAGCCGGCCGCCGAGGACAACGGCGGTCCGAGCTCGAGCCCCGAGCCCGCCCCCGCACCCAAGGAGGAGCCGCCGGTCTCGAAGGCGCCGCCCGACGCCGGCAAGCCGCCGCCCACCACGCCCCAGTGCGTCGCGCTCAACACGTGCTGCGGGACCCTCAACGACTTCGGCGACACGCTCGCCTGCATCGGCATCGCGCTCGCCGGCAACGAGCCGAGCTGCGGCGCCGCGCTCACGGTCTGCAAGGCCGGCGGCGTGGGGATCGGCACCATCTTCGGCAGCAGCCATCCGCGCTGCCACGAGCTCTCGAAGTGCTGCGAACAGTACGCGAACGGCGGCTACTCGGTGACCGCCGCCGACTGTCGCGAGTGGGTCAAGATCGAGGACGAGCCCTCCTGCAAAGCGCAGCTCGAGGGCTACCAGTCCTACGGCGACTGTCAGTGATCGCGGAGCGCGTATCGGGCGCTCGCTCGGGGTACAATTCGCCGGGCCATGCCTCGCGCTCTCGGCTCTTGCTGCTTCGCCTTCGCGGTGTCGGTGCTCGCCTCGTGCGAGCCGCCGCCGCCGGTCGTTCCGGCCGGGGCCGCGGCGGCCACCAGCTGCCTGTCCATCGCGAGCTGGAACGATCTGCACGGTCAGCTCGTACCCGACGAGGTGCAGCTCGAGGTGAACCGCCTGCCCGCCGGCGGCATCGTCGCGCTCGCCGATCAGCTCGCGGCGGTCCGCGCGACCGGTGACGCGGTGGTCACGCTCGACGCCGGCGATCTCTTCACCGGTCCGCTCGAATCGACGCTCGCCGAGGGCGGGCCCGTCATCGACGCGTACAACGTGATGGGCGTCGACGCGGCGGCGGTAGGGAACCACGAATTCGACTTCGGCCCCGTGGGCTACGCGCGCGTCGTTGCGGCACCGAACGTGGGGGACGAGGGCGGCGCGGACGGACCGCGCGGCGCGCTGCTCGCGCGCATGGCCGCCGCGCGCTTCCCGTTCCTCTCCGCGAACCTCCATCGCACGGGCGGCCAGGCGCTCGGCTACCCGCATCTGTTTCCCTCGACGCACGTGCGACGCGGCGGCTTCGACGTGGGCGTCGTCGGCTACAGCACCATCGATACGCCGATCACCACGCTCAAGCCGAACGTCGTCGGCCTCGACTTCGCCACGAACGCCGCCGTCTCGGTGGCCGCGGAGGTCCACGCGCTGCGGGCCTCCGGGGCCTCGCCGATCGTGCTGCTCGCCCACGCCAGCCTGGAGGGCGTGCTCCCGCAGGAGCTCGACCAGGGGGATGATCCCGAAGGCCAGAAACGGAGCGGCGAGCTGGCGGCGCTGGTCGACGGAATGCCAAAGGCCGATCGGCCAGACCTCATCATCGCCGGGCATCGACACCACTGGATGACGGGGCGCGTCCGCGGCATCCCCATCGTGTCGAGCCTTTACCATGGCGTCGGGCTCACGCAGGTCCGCTACTGCCGCGCGGCGGCGGCCGCACCGCACCTCGAGCGCATCGACCGGCACGTGGCCCTCCCGTCGACCGTGCCGAGCACGCCGCTGGGGCAGGCGGTGGCGACGACCATCGCGCCCTGGCTGGCGCGCGTGAAGGACCAGGCCGACGCGGTGGTCACCACGCTCGCGCGCCCGTGCCCGTCGAAGGGCTACGATGGCACCGCGCTCGCGGAGCAGAACGCGCGCGCCATCGCCGAACAGTGCAGCGCGGCGGCCGCGCCGCCGCCTGGAGTGCCGGTGGTCGCGCTGGTCAACGCAGGGATGCTGCGCGTCCCGCTGCGCGCCGGGCCGCTGCGCTTTCGCGATCTCTTCGCGACCGCGCCCTTCGAGAACGGCGTCGCCGTCTGCGCCACGACGCGCAAGGGCCTCGAGCGCACCATCTCCAACTCGATCCGGTCGCCTCAGGCCCGCGAGGAGCTCACGTTCGGCATCGCAGGCGCCAGGGTCACGCTCGCGCGCGCTGCCGACCGGAGTCTCGCCCTGCGCCGCGTGCTGCTCGATGGCGCAGCGCCCGGCGCGCCCGAGCGCGAGGATGACCGCGTGTGGCTCGCGGTGCCGGATTTCATCCTGTGGGGCGGAGACGCGCTGCTCGACGGCGTGGTGTGCACGACCAGCGCAACTTCGCAGCTGCAGGTTCGCGACGCGTGGCGCACGGTGATCGCGCGCGAGCAGGCCTGCGACGGTGCGCCGAAGAACGTGGTGATCGAGGGGCCGTGAGCAGCGCCTTCGAGCTCAGCACCATCGCTCAGCGCCGGGCGCGCCATGCGCGTCGTTCTCGGTTGGCGAAGCGCTCGAGCGCGTAGCGCAGCATCGTGCGCGGCATCTCCGTCGCGTGGCGCTCGAGGAAGCCTCGGAGCACGTCGGCGATGGCGAACGTGTCTTTCGACTCACCGACGCGTCCGCCAGCGGCTACCCGCCGCGGCGGCCGGTGCGCTTCGCGGCCGGCTTCGCCTTCGTGGAGGCCGGGCTGGTCTTCGACCTCGGAGCGGCGGCCTTCGCGGTCGCAACCCTCTCGGCTGGCGCGGCGTCCTTCTTCGCCTTCTTCGCGGAGCGCGGCGCGCGCGGGACGAGCGCGTCGTCGTCCACGACCGTCCAGCCGAACATGCCGGCGGCGGCGCGCCCGGTCTCGCGGGAGAGCACCGACGTCGCCGTCACCGAAAAGAAGCCGTGGGTGACGAGCGCCGTGACGAGATCCTCGTCCGCGATGCCCATGCTGCTCGCGAGCTCCGGCAGCCCCATCGACGGGCCCATCCGGAGGGTCGGTACCGCCGAGGCGACGGGCACGGCGCGCACCGAAGGGACCGGCGGATCATCGTCGGCGCTGACGATCTCCTCGAGGCGCCGCAGCTCGTCGATGCGCAGCGACGCGAGCGCCCGCGCCACGTTCACCGATGACGGCGGGCCGTTCTCGTCGTCATCGGCGTTGTCGCCGCGCATCACATGGGTCGCGCCCGCGTGGGCCGCTCCGCCGTCGTGCCCTCCGGGAGGCGGCTGGTACACACGCCGTCGCACCACGGTGGGACGCACGCGGTCGAGGACGGTCGCCGGGTTGGCGGCGTCGTTGGGCGGATGCGCAGGCGGAGGCGGAAGGTCGCCGGGTCGGGTCATGACGGCAAGTGGGTCAGTATGGCGGTATCGAGGGAAGCACGCCACGCTGAGGGCCCTGCGCCACGCCGTTTTCACACGACGCCGGGTCGCTTTCTACCCTCACCTGGCGCCTCGCCGCTGCTTCTCGTCCACGAGGACCTCGCGCTCCAGGACGCGCGTCCCTGGGGCGGCGCTGGTGTCGTAGCCGAGGTCCTTGGCGCCCGCGGCGGCGCTGCCGAAGACGAGCCGACCCGGACCGTACGTCCGGACGCGCGCGCCGCCTGGCGCCGTCGCCGTCACCGCGCCGCTGACCACGACGTGGAGCGCGTCGTTCATGCGGTGCGGATCGAGCGCCTCTCCGGCCGCGATGGTGATCTCCTCGGCCTGCTCGGCGAGGTTCGCGAGCGCCTGCATCTCGCCCCCCGCGAGCAGCGGGAGCCCCTGCAGGACGAAGACGCGATCGACGAACCCGAGCGGCGACGGCAAGGACGCGGCCGGCGGCGCGCCAGGCGCGGGGGCGGTCGGGTCCGACTCGACGTCGCCCAGCGCGAGGTCGAGCGCGTGGACGCCCTCCGAGAGGCCGTGGAGCGCCCGCAGCGCGAGCTCGAAGTTGTCCTCGAGCATGTCGAGCCAGTCGCTTGCCGGCATGCGCAGCAGAAAGGAGTCCCGCTCGGCCACGGCGTCGCGCGCGCGCGCGCGGTCGATGGTGAGGTCGAGCGTCCCCACCAGCGAGCGCTCGCCGAGCACCCACGAAGGCTTGTCTTCGGCCTCGAGCCGGATCGCCCCCGAGACGATGAAGTAGTGTGCGTCGGCCGGCTCACCGCGGCGGTAGAGGTGCTCGCCGACCGCGAGCTGCACGTCCGACATGCTGCGCGCGAGGCGGGCCGACGCCCATGCCGCGTTCTCCGCCGGTAGCCCCGACATGAACCCCGCGAGGAAGATCTCGCGCATCAGTCGTGAGGAAGCCTCGCGCGCGACCATCAGGCCGTCCCCGCGAGCGGCAGCGGGAGCGTGCCGAAGAAGCGCTCGATCAGTCCGTCGAGCGAGGGGCGATCCTTCCGCGCGCGCTCCACCGAGGCGCGCAGACCGGGCGCGCCGAGCGAGAGGGCGAAGTAGCTGGCGATGGTGGCGATCGCCTCGTCGCCATCCTCGATCAGCATCGCCAGCGCGTGGTCGCGATCGCGCGGCACCGCCCCGAGGTAGGCGGCGGCCCGCTCCACGCGCTCCGCAGGCGCGAGGTCGTCGACCACCAGCCGGAACAGCTCGCGCAGCTCGAGCCGACCGCAGTCCGCCAGGAGCGTGTCCAGAAACTCACCGGCGTTCGAGCGAACGCGCCGATCGGTGGAGAGCGCCGCGCCGTGCACGCGATGGATGTCCTCGCGCTTGTGCGCCACCTTGAGGAGCCGGAACGCGCGCTCCAGCGACCGGCTCTCCTTGTCGAGCAGGAGCCCGAGGAGGATCCGTTCGTAGCGCGGCGTCTCGCCGGCGGGCTGCCCGGTCAGGAGCGCCACACGCAGCGCGATCATGCGCAGGTGCTCGACGAGGTTCCTGCGCGCCGCGGCGTCGATGCGCGTGCGGTCGACTTTCACGTCGGACGACGCCACGAGATGCCCGAGGCCGCGCAGGATCTTGTAGCGAACGAGGCCGTCGCGCTCCTCCTCGAGGCGCCGGCTGAGGAGATCGCACGCGCGCTGGTGACCGAAATCGGCGAGCGTTCGCGGGATGTGCGTACGCACGCGCCGCGCGGTGCTCGGGTCCACGAGCGCGGCCTCGAGCGCGGTCAGCCCGACGTCCTCCATCGCCAGAAGCGCTTGCCGCACCGCCTCGCGCCCCGGCCGACTGCCGAGCCGCCCCACGAGGTAGGGTACGAAGCGTGGGTCCTTGATGGCGCGCATCGCGTTCGCCAGCAGCGCGATCGTCTCCGCGCCCGGATCGAGCCGGCGGCTGGCGGCGATGGCCAGGACCAATGTCGTGGCGCGCGGGTCTGCGGCATCCGCGATGGCGCGCAGCAGGACCTGGCGCGCGGCGTCGCCGAAGGGACCGGGCGCGTGAACCATCACTGCGAGCCGCGGGTGCTCCGAGAGGTCGTCCTCGTCGGAGCGCAGCGCGAGATGGAACACCGCGTACGCCTGGACCGTGGAGCTGTGATCCTCGCTGGCGCGCGCCAGCGCCGACGCGACGCCATGCTTCGCGAGCGCGCGCACTGCGGCGACGCGGATCGACTCGCGCGGGTTCGTCAGCAGTCGCTCGCCGAGCGGCACCCAGTCCTCGCGCGCGGAGCCCGCGAAGATCTCGAGGGCCCGAAGGAGGACTGGCTCGGCGTCATGGTAGAGGATGAGCGCAGGGATCAGCTTCGCGCGATGGCGCTGCTCGAGCACGTCGAGCGCGGCGACCACCTGTACCGGATCCGGGCTCGCCATCGCCTCCACCAGCGCCTCGGCCGCGTTCACGTCGATCTCGTCGATCTCGTCGATGTCGTCGCCGAACTGAAGCTTGCCCGTGGCGAGCGCGCGTCGGAAGAGGTCGAGGTAGGGCCCGCGCAGGCCGAGCGCAACCAACCCCCACGCGACGCACAGGGCGACGACGATACCCGCCAGGAACCGCGGTGAGAGCAGGCCGGCCATTCCCAGGCCGAAGAGCGCGCCGGCGGTGAGCGCCTGCACCGAGCGCGCGAGCACGGTGTCGATCATGCTCTTCGCGCGCTCGCGGACCGCGACCGCCATCGGCAGGTAGAGCAGCTCCGTCGCGACGCGGTTCAGCGAGTGGCGGAGGCCGCCGTCGACCATGCGCATCGAGAACACCGGCAGGGCCGCCCCGCCGGTGAGGAACGACGCGACAGAGCCGATGAGGAGCAGGCCTGGCATCACGCCCGTCGCGCCCGCTACGCCGAGCCTCCGCACGACGCGCCCGGCGATCAGGAGCTGAACGACGAGCGAGAC
The DNA here is from genome assembly GCA_043736975.1 of Polyangiaceae bacterium. Taxonomy (GTDB): domain Bacteria; phylum Myxococcota_A; class Polyangia; order Polyangiales; family Polyangiaceae; genus Labilithrix. Next base: position 17,499 of record JAYTBL010000153.1, on the reverse strand, counting down.
GCCGTTCATGATCGCGTAGTACCGCGCGAAGAACTCGCCGAGCTTTGCCGGCTCGATCCGGGCAGCGGCCGTCGACTTGAAGAGGTAGTCGACGGTCAGCACGGCCGCCGTCGAGAGCGCGACCAGGAGCGCCACCCGCCCCACGAACGGCTCGCGCGCCACCGCCATGTCTACGCGCCCTTTGGGCGGCGCGACCGTCAGGCGCGGCAGCACGATCTCCTCTGCAAGCTCCTCTTCACCGGGAAGACCGAGCGTGGTGAGCAGCAGCGCGGTCCCGACGAACGCGACCGCGGCCACCAGCAGCAGGGAAGTGACCGGAAAGCGCCCGAGGAGGATGGCCGCCGTCCCGGCGCCGGCGACGCCTCCCATCACACCGCCCGACGCGATGGGGCCGAACAGCCGCCGGCCCTGCGCCGAGGTGAACATCGTGGCCGCGAGCAGCCAGAACTGGGGCGAGAGCACCGCGCCCACCAGCCCGCTGAAGACGTAGAGCGCCATTACGACCCGGGGGGTCGGGGTCATCGAGTGAAGAAGTGTGGTGGTGAATGCGGCGAGGCAAAGTGTCGCGATGAGCGCGTTGCGCCGGCCGAAGCGCTGCGCCATCCGCGTGCTCGCGGCTGCGACCACGAACGACAGCCCGGCGAGCGCGATGTAGACGAGGTTGAGCTGGCTCGGCGGCAGCTTCGTGAGGAAGAGCGCGTCACGCGCCGTCTCGAGCGTCGTGTGCCCGGCGATGATCGAGAACAGTACGAGGAACGACTGGACGACCGGACGCGCTTCTCCCTCCCGGAGATCGAAGGTGCGGCTGAGCCATTGGCGGAGCATGGGGGACGGGGCGGCGGGGAAAGGCTGGCGTGCGGGCCAGGCGAGGCTACGCTGGTAACGATGGCCGCAGTCGCTCAGAGGGGGAACCTCGATGTTCGGGCGCAGGACAGCCAGCTACGCATCGGGCTCGTGGCTCTTGCGATGGCGCTCCTGGTCACGGCGTTCCTCGCGCGCATTGAAGGCGCGAGCGCCTACCGCTGGCTCATGTTCTTGCCGTTCTTCGTGGCGGCGAACGGGATCCTGGCGGCGTTCTACCGCACCTGCGGGATCACGGCCTTTGCCGGCCGGCGAATGACGTTCGAGGGCGCCGAGGTCGTGGCCGACCGGACCGAGCTGTCCGGGCAGCGTCGTGTGGGCCTGCGCGTCCTGGGAATCAGTATCGGGATGGCCGGGCTGGCCACGGCAGCGTTCGTCACGGCGAGCTGACAAACCCGCGACGGACTGGACGGCGCAACGTCTGGCCGGGATGCTGCATCCAAGTCGGGTCGCGCCATGCGCATTCCCGAACGTTGGCTCAGCACCGAGTGCCTCCAGGCAGCGCTGGGGGCTCCCCCGCGAGGCGTCGGGATCCCCGTTCTCAGCAAGCCGTGGATCGACCGCACCCTCGCGCGCGCGCACCCCGCCTTCCCGCTGATCTTCTACACTCCGCTCGCGCTGGCGATCCTCGTCTGGGTACACCGCTCGGGTACGATCGTGAGCCACGTGGTCTCGTTCGCGGCCGGCTGGCTCGTGTGGACGCTGGTCGAGTACGTCGCGCATCGCTTCGTCTTCCACATGTCGTTCGCCGACACGCGTGACGGCAAGGTCGCAGGCTTCCTCACCCACGGGTACCACCACCAGTACCCTCGTGACCCCACGCGCCTCGTGCTCCCGCCGATGGTGAGCGTGCCCCTCGCCACCGCGGTCTTCCTGTTCACGCACTTCTTGATGGGCGGCGGCGGCTTCGATGCGGGCTTCTCCGGCTTCCTCGTCGGGTACGTCGCCTACGACACCGTGCACTACGTCGTGCATCACACGAAGAAGACCACCGGCACCACGGGGTGGCTGCGCCGCTACCACCTCCTGCATCACCACGATCACGCGCCCGCGCGCTACGGCGTGAGCTCACCGCTCTGGGACGTGATCCTCGGAACGTTCCAGGACGCTCGCCGCACGAAGCGTTAGATTGCCGCTCGTGCTCAGGGCCATTCTCGCCGCGTTCTCCGCCGTGTTCTCCGTTGCCGATCCGCTGGGTCTGGTGCCGGTATACCTGGCGATGACCGTGGGCTACGCGCCCGAGCGGCGGCGGCGGACCGCGATGGTCGCGAGCGCGGCGATGTTCGTGACGCTCACCATCTTCGCGGCCGTCGGGCCTTCGATCCTTCACTTCTTCGGGCTCTCGCTGGGCGCCTTCCGCATCGCGGGTGGCTGTCTGCTGTTCCTCATGGCGGTCGACATGCTGCGCGCGCAGCCCGCCATGAAGCGTTCGTCCCCCGAGCAGATGACCGAGAGCCAGGGCAACGACATCGCGATCTTCCCGCTCGCGTTTCCGATGCTCGCCGGGCCTGGAGCGATCGCGAACGCGATGATGCAGACCGCCGGCGTCGACACGGTCTGGCAGAAGACCGCGATCTACATCGCCATCGCGCTCGCCTCGCTCGCCACGCTGCTCGTGCTGCTCGTCGCGTCGGTGGCGGAGCGGCGCCTCGGCAAGATGGGCCTCTCGGTGCTCGAGCGCGTGATGGGCCTCGTGCTGGCCGCGGTGGCGGTGCAGTTCATCGTGGATGGCATCGGCGAGGTCCTCCCCGCCCTCCGGGTAGCGAGCGGCCGCTAGAGGTCGACCGCACCTTCCGGGTCCCATCGGACCTCGGACGGTGGTAAGCGGGTCTTTCGTATGCAGGAGACCTCAGAGACCCAGCGTTCGAAGATCAAGGACATCGTCTTTGCGATGGTCGATTTCGGCGGCCGGAGGCCCGGCGTCGTCGTCGGCATCGCGCTGATCCTCCTCGCGGCCTGCTGGTCCTACGCGCGCAACCTCGAGGTCCGCGGCGACGTCATGGAGCTCCTGCCCCGCGATAGCCCGGGCTTCCAGTCCTTCGAGCACCGTCTGAAGCGCATCGGAGGGCGCGCAACCATCGCCATCGTCGTCGAGTCCCCGGAGCGCGCCGCCAACGAGCGCTTCGTCGACGCCGCGACCGCCGCGCTCCAGCTCAAGATCGACGAGCAGAAGAAGTGCACCGCGAACTGCCCGCCCGAGCGGATCGCGTTCCTGGAGACGAACACCAAGGACGTTCGCACCTTCTTCGAGGAGAACAAGTGGCTCTACGTCGACATCAAGGAGCTCGAGGAGGCTGATCAGACCCTCGATCACCAGATCGCGATCGCGAGCGGGATGGTCGACGATCTCGAGGGCACGGGCGAGAAGGCCGAGGGCACCCTCGGCATGGAGAAGTACCGCACGAAGTGGAAGGCCCGCGCCACCGAGCGTGACGACTTCCCCACCGGCTACTTCGCGACCCAGGACGGCACGCGCATGGTGCTGTGGGTGGTCTCGAACGGCGCAGGCATGGGCGGCTCGGAGGACGAAGGCCTCCTCGAGGAGGTCCACTCCCTCGTCGACGGCCTGAAGCCCGCGAGCTTCCACCCCGCGATGGTGGTCGGGCTCGGCGGCGACATCGCCAACGCGAAGGCCGAGAAGGACTCGCTGATCAGCGAGGCGCTCATCGCCACCAGCATCGCGGCCGCGCTCATCGTGGTGGGTGTGGTCTGGTTCTACGGCTCGCTTTGGGCGCTCCCGCTCGTCTTCTTCCCCCCGCTCTTCGGCGTGGGCTGCGCGTATGCGTTTGCGACCGCGAAGTACGGCTTCGTGAACTCGTCGGGCGCGTTCCTCGGCGCCATCATCCTCGGCAACGGCATCAACTATCCGATCGTCCTGTACTCCCGGTACAAGGAGTTCCGCGCGCGCGGGATGACGCCCGACGTCGCGCGCCGGGAGGCGGTCTGGAACGCGTTCCGCGCCGAGCTGGTCGGCGCCGGCGTCGCCGCCATCGCCTACGGCTCGCTCACCGTCACGCGCTTTCGCGGCTTCAGCCAGTTCGGGATCATCGGCTTCTTCGGCATGCTGCTGGTGTGGATCTCGATGATCCCCTGCCTGCCGGCGCTGATCGTGCTCGTCGAGAAGCTCCAGACGAAGCTGCCCCCCTTCATGCGGGAGTCGCAGGCGAAGGTCGCCGACGACGGGAGCCGCGGCGCCGTCTCGCGCCTGGTGGGCAACGCGTCGGCGCGCTGGCCACGCACGTTCGTGCTCATCGCCGTCGTCCTCACGGTCGTCGCGGCGTGGCGGCTGCCCGGGTTCCTGAAGGACCCCTGGGAGTACGACTTCGACAAGCTCGGCTCGAAGGGCGCGCGCTCGAGCGGTGCGTTCCAGTGGTCGCAGAAGGGCAACGCCATCCTCGAAGGTCGCAAGGCCAATGAGGGCACGATCGTGCTCGCCGACAAGGCCGAGCAGGTCCCGCTGGTGAAGGCGCAGATCCTCGCGAACGACGCCGTCGACCCGGAGGGCTCTCTCATCGACGAGATCGTCACGATGAACGACTACCTCCCCGGCACCGTGGCCGAGCAGGAGGCGAAGCTCGCGGTGCTCACGCGCATCCGCGAGCGATTGACCCCGGGGGTCATGGCGCGCATGTCCGAGCCGGAGGCGAAGGATCTTCGCGAGACCACGCCGCCCGAGCGGCTCCGCGTCATCACGCCCAAGGATCTACCGACCTTCGTGCTGCGGCGCTTCCAGGAGCGCGACGGCACGATCGGGACGCCGTTCTACATCCGGTACAAGACGACCATCTCGCGCAACGACGGGCACAATCTGCTGCGCATCGCGAAGACCGTCGACGGGATCGTCCTGCCCGATGGCACGCGCGTGGACACCGCGAGCCGCTCCACGGTGTTCGCGGAGATGATCAAGTCGCTCGAGCGCGACGGGCCGCTCGCGACCGGCGTCTCCTTCGGCGCGGTCATGATCGTGGTGATCCTCGCGACCGCCTCGCGCCGTGGCGCGTTCGCCGTGCTCCTCGCGCTGGTCTTCGGCGTGACGTGGACGCTCGGCCTGGCGGCGATGTTCGGAATGCGGCTGAACTTCCTCAACTTCATCGCGCTTCCGATCACCTTCGGCATCGGCTCCGAGTACCCGTTCAACATCTACGATCGCTCACGGCTGCTTGGCGGTGACATCACGAGCGCGGTGAAGCTCCATCTCGGCGCGGTCACGCTCTGCAGCTACACCACGGTGATCGGCTATGGCTCGCTGCTCTTCGCCGACAACCAGGCGCTCCAGTCGTTCGGCAAGCTGTCGATCATGGGCGAGACGGCGTGCGTGCTGGCCGCGCTGCTCTTCCTGCCGGCCCTCCTGCACGTGATCTCGCCGCCCTTCAAGCAGGCGCTGCTCAAGCCGCACTCCTGATCATCTCGCCCTCAGGCCCAGATCGCGCCGTGCGCCTGCTCCTCTTCCGGGCTGGGGACGGCGACGTAGTAGTACGCGGAGATGGACGCGCGGTAACGGCCCTCCGGACACGCGAGCGGCGCCGGATGGCCGTGCCAGTACGTGTCGCCGTGCGCCATCACGATCAGGCGATCGAGCACCGGCAGGTAGCTCGCATCACACGACGTTCGCTCCGCGTTCCACAGCTCGAGGCCGCCGCCCCATGCGCCCTGCCAGTCCTCGCCGAGGTAATAGAGGACCGTGACCTTGCGCTCGAGGTGGCGCGTGCGGTCGCGATTGAAGTCGGCGTGCAGCGCGAGGTGTCCGCCAGGCAGCGTGAGCGAGGGGCCGGCCCCGCGGAAGTGGGGATCGGGGATGAGCCCGTCCTCGCCGGTCAGCGCGCCGAGGAAGTCGAGGAAGGCCATGCTCGCGAGCTCGGCGAGGAGATGGCGGACGATCGGCGCGACGCCTTCGAACCCGGTCCGCTGCAGCTGGCCGAGCCGCGCGGATTGCTCAAGGTAGTCGCGGCGCATCCAGCCTTCGTGGTCGGGGCCGGGAAACGCGCGCGCCAGGGTCGTCGCAGCCTCGGTTCCGAGGAACCGGTCGAAGACCGCGTGCGGGTAGGGAGGCTGCGTGCGGTAGGCGTCGCGCCTCGAGAGCGCGAGCGCGCGCAGCGCGGCACGGTCGAAGAAGAACGGGCGGAACGTCGCGTCGGGCATCACCGACCGAGCACGTTACCGACTTGTCCTCGTTCTCGGGCCGGTCAGAACGACAGGTACGTGTGGTCCTTGAGGCCGCGCTCGTACTCGGCGAGCAGGCGCATGCCCTCGGTCGGCTTCAGGCGGTCCTGCTTGATCGCGGCGTCGACCTGGCTCTTCAGCTTCGCCGCGAGGTCGCGCGCCTCGTACTGCGTCATCTGGAGGACCTCGCCGATCGTGTTGCCCGCGATCGTCTCCTCCAGGTAGTAGCCGCATTCCTCGTCCTCATCGAGGAACACGTGGACCTCGTTGACGCGACCAAAGAGGTTGTGAATGTCGCCCATGATGTCCTGGTACGCGCCGGTCAGGAACACGCCGAGGTAGTACGGGCCGTCGCCGATCGGGTGAAGCGGGATGGTCTCGCGCGAGTCCTCGACGCGGTCGATGAACTTCGAGACCTTGCCGTCCGAGTCGCAGGTGATGTCCACCAGCGACGCCTGGAGGGTCGGACGCTCGTCGAGCCGGTGGATGGGGACCACCGGGAACAGCGCGCCGAACGACCAGTGATCGAGGAGCGACTGGAACACCGAGAAGTTGCAGAGGTGCTGCGACGTGAACTCGCTGGCCAGGCCTCGGAGATCGTCCGGGACCTCCGTCGGGTCGAGCTCCTCGGTCGCCTTGCGGATCCGCTCCGCGACGCGCCAGAAGGCGGCCTCGACGCTCGCCTTCACATCGAGCTCGAGGAGGCCGAGCTCGAACATCTTCTGCGCCTCCTCCTTCACTTGCAGGAGATCGTGCCACGACTCGGTGAGGCCGCGCTCCGCGAGGTGGAGGATGATGTCCTCGAGCGCGTTCAGGAGCTTGTGCTCCTTCTTGACCTGCGCCTCCAGCACCCCCGGCCCCGGCGAGCGCTCGATGGCGCCGAACGCCTCGACCACCAGCACGCAGTGCTGCGCGACGATGGCGCGGCCCGACTCCGACACGATGTGCGGGTGCGGCACGCGCTCCTCGTCGCAGATGTCGGCGATGTTCCAGACGATGTCGCGCGCATACTCGTCGACCGAGTAGTTCATCGAGCTGTCGTAGGTGGAGCGCGAGCCGTCATAGTCGACGGCGAGACCGCCGCCCACGTCGATGTATTCGATGGGGTGACCGGCGCGGCGCAGCTTCGCGTAGTAGCGCGCGGCCTCGCGGACGGCGCGCTTCACGATCAGGATGTCCGGGATCTGCGAGCCGATGTGGAAGTGCAGGAGCTTGAACGCGTTGGGCATGCCCGCGTCCTGGATCAGCTTCGCGGCCTCCAGGATCTCCGCGGTGGAGAGGCCGAACTTGGCCTTTTCGCCGGAGGATTCGGCCCACTTCCCGGCGCCGCGCGCCACCAGGCGGATGCGCATGCCGATCTCGGGCTGCACGTTCATCTCGTTGGCGATGCGGATGATCGCGCGCACCTCGGAGAGCTTCTCCGCGATGAGGATCACCTTCTTGCCGAGCTTGCTGCCGAGGAGCGCGGTGCGGATGTACGCGTCGTCCTTGTAGCCGTTGCAGATGATGAGCGAGTCGTTGTCAGTGTGGAGCGCGAGCCCCGCGAACATCTCTGGCTTCGAGCCGACCTCGATGCCGTAGTGCCAGGGACGCCCCGCCTCGATGATCTCCTCGACCACCTCGCGCAGCTGGTTGACCTTGATGGGGAACACTCCGCGGTACGTGCCGCGGAACTTGTTCTCCTGGATGGCCTTCGCGAACGCCTCGTTCAGGACGCGCACGCGATGGTGCAGCATGTCCTGGAAGCGAATGATGAGCGGCGCCTTGAGCCCCTCGTCGCGGATCGCCGACTCGACGACATCGAGGATGGCGACGGTCCCCGGACGACCGGGGAGCGGCGTGACGGTCATCTTCCCGTCGTCGGAGACGCCGAAGTAGCCGGCCCCCCAACGATCGATCAGATAGGTCTCCGCGGCGTCGGCGGTGGTCCACGGAAGGGAGCCACTCGGCCGTGCGGCCGGGATGCGGGTTGAGCCGCCGGGGGAGGGAGGAGGTGCAGGAGGGGTGATGGGAAGCGCTGCGGACACCGCGTCAATCTAGCCGATCGCGCTACCCTCTCAAGAATGAAGCGCATGGTCACTGCAGAAGGTGTCCCCGGGCCCCGTACCCGGGAGCTCGCCGCCCGAGGCGGCTTCGACATGCAGGGCATCTATCGGGCGCTCGTCATCGACGACGTGCAGAGCCTCGGGCCCTACATCGTCGACGTCGACGGCAACATTCTGCTCGACCTCTTCGCGAACTTCGCGCTTGGCGCGCTGGGGTACAACCACCCCGCGATCCTGGCCGTCACCCGGAGCCCAGCCTTCGCGCACGCCGCAGCAAATCCCACGTCGACGCCGTTCGTGACCACGCCCAGCTGGTTCGATTTTCTCGAGGTGCTCGAGCGCCGATTCGCGCCCAAGGGCATGGCGAAGGTGTTCTGCGTCGACGGCGGCGGAGAGGGCGTCGAGGCGGCGTTGAAGGTGGCGTTCATCGTCCACGCAGAGCGCGGCCGCGAGCGCGGCGGCAAGCCCCGGAATCCGCTCCAGCTAGAGGCGGCTGAGCAGCAGGGGTTCCTCGACAACCACGGGACCGACGCGGTGGTGGTCTCGTTCGCCGGGTCGTTTCACGGCCGCGGGCTCGGCCCGCTCTCCGCCACCCACAGCAAGGTCATCCACAAGGCGGACCTGCCGGCGTTCCCCTGGCCGACCGCCCCGTTCCCCGCCAACCGGTTCCCGCTCGCCCAGCACGCCGAGGAGAACGCGCGCGCCGAGGCGGCCGCGCTCGCCGAGCTCGCGAGGATCCTCGAGGCCCACGCGGGGAGGGTCGCGGCGGTGCTCGTCGAGCCGGTCCAGTCCGAGGGCGGCGACCGGCACGCGAGCCCAGCCTTCTATCGGGAGGTCCAGACGCTCGCGACGGCGGCGGGGGCGGCGTTCATCCTCGACGAGGTGCAGACCGGCGTCGGCATGTCCGGCACCTTGTGGGCCCACGAGCAGCTCGAGCTCCCGCGGCCGCCGGACCTGGTCTGCTTCGGGAAGAAGATGCAGATGGGCGGCTTCTTCGCGACCGCCGCGTTCGACGTGTCGCAGTTCGGGCGGATGTACCAGACGAAGAACGGCGATCGCGCGCGCGCGCTCATCGCCGAGGCCATCCTCCGCACCGTGGTGGACGAGGGGCTCCTCGAGCGCGCGCGTACCGTGGGGGCGCACTTCCTCGCGGGCCTCGAGGCCCTCGCGCTGAGGCACCCGCGGCTCGTCACCGATCCGCGCGGCCTTGGCCTCCTGCTCGCGTTCGACCTGCCCACTCCCGCGGTCCGCGACGATTTCCTGAAGCGCGCGCTGGGCAAGGGCGTCTTCGCTTCCTACACCGGGACGCGGTCGGTCCGGCTCCGCCCGCATCTCGTCACGGAGAGAGCGCACGTCGATGATGCCCTGGGCGTCTTCGAGGAGGTGCTCGGCGAGCTCGCATGACGTACCGCATCGAGACGGTCGAGTCGTCGCGATCGGAGGCCTTCGAGGCCGCGTACGGCGCGCTGGTCGCGGAGTTCGCGGCGCGCGGCGAGCTGGAGCGGCGCGATGTGATCGCGCGCTGGCTCGACTCGCCGCCGGCGAGCGGCGATGGGCCGTACCTGCGGACCTACCGCCTGCTCACCGCGCACGACGCGAGCGGCGCGCTCGCCGGGGTCCGCGACTGCCACGTGATCCTCGACCCGCGGAGCAGCGTGGCGGTCGTCTACCTCGCGCACGTCCTGGTCTTGCCGGCGTTCCGCCGCACCGGGCTGGGGGCGCTCCTGCGCCGCGCGCCGCTCGCCCTCGCGCGCCGCGCGCTGGCCGACGCCGGGATGGCCGACCGCCCCGTCGACGTGCTGCTCGCGGCGGAGATGGAGCCGGCGTCGATCGGCGACGAGGCGAGCCTGATCCGCCTGACTGCCTACGGGAAGGAGGGGTTCTCGGCGATCTCCCCCGCCGCGCTGCCCTACTGCCAGCCCGACTTCCGCGCGCTGCCCTCGGCCAGCGCGGCCCGGCCCATCCCGCTGCTGGCGGTGGTGCGGCGGCTCGGTCACGAGACCGAGACGACCTTGCCGGTCCGGCTCGCGCGCGCCTACGTGAAGCACCTGTATGCCGTGTTCGCGACCCACGTGCGGGCCGACCACCTCGGAGCGCTGGAGCGGCGCACGCTCGCGGTGCTCGATGGGCTCGCGCGCCGGGGCGACGTGCCGCTGCTTCCGCTGCCCCGCGCCATCGACGATCAGGTCGCGGTGCTCCCTCTGACTCGACCGTCGGTGATGTCCTTCTTTCCCGAGGAGCTGCGATGAGCATCCGCGCGTTCTACAGTGGCGGGTTCGCGGCGGAGATCGGCGAGCACGTGATGCCGATGCGCAAGTTCGCGCTGGTCAAGGACCGGATCCTCGAGCGCGGGCTCCCCGCGCTGGTGCAGGAGCCCGCACCCGCCACCGACCAGCAGCTGCTGCGCGTGCACACGCAGGCCTACGTGGAGGCGATCCGGACCGGCGAGCCGCGCGCGCTCGCAGAGTCGCAGAAGTTCCCCTGGTCGGCGGAGCTCGCGACCTCGGTGCGGCTCACCAACGGCGCGGCCATCGCTGCGGTGAACGCCGCGCTCGACGACGGCGCCGCGTGCGCGCTCGCGAGCGGGTACCACCACGCGCACGCCGATCACGGCGAGGGGTTCTGCACCTTCAACGGCCTGATCGTCGCGCTGGAGGAGGCGTTCGCGAGCGACCGCATCGAGCGCGCGCTGATCGTCGATCTCGATCTCCACTATGGCAACGGCACCGCCTCGCTCCTCGCGACCCGTGCGCACTTCCACGCGCTCTCCATCTACGGCTCCTGGTACGAGAGCAACCGCGCGTCGTCCGACGTCGTGACCACGCGCGCGCCCGACACCGACAACGCCCGCTCGATCGCGGTCCCGAACGGCGCGGACGGCGCGGCGTACCTCGCGCTGGTGAGGGAGGCGCTCGGCCCGGCCATCGCGCGCGTGCAGCCAGACCTCCTCCTCTATCAAGCCGGCGCCGATCCGTACCGCGAGGATCCGTACTCGCCGCTCGACGTCGGGCTCGAGGATCTCGCGGCCCGCGACGCCCTGGTCTTCGAGGCGGCCCGCGCCGCGAAGCTGCCGATCGCGTGGGTCCTCGCCGGGGGTTACACGAAGGACCTGACCAAGGTGGTCGAGGTCCACGCGAACACGTTCGCGGAGGCGGCGCGCGCCTTTCGCTGACCGCTGATTTTGTTCCCGGGGCCTGTAAGGGCCGTCTTCTTTTGGCGTTCGTCACGCCATGAACGCGACGCGCCTCGGCAAAAAGGTCTGGATCTTCGTCTGTCTCGTCCTGTTCATCGCAGGCTGCGCGGAGGGTCGCGACGCGAAGTCCCCGTCGGGCGCGTCCGGCGAAGCGCCGCAGCCGCCGGGCGCGTATCCCCAGGCGAGCTTCGAGCGCGCGCCGCAGGCCGGCACCGCCTCGATGGACGCGCCCGCGAGCGCGCCGCCCGCCGCGCCCCGCAGCGCGCCGGTGACCCCCTCGCCCTCGAAGGGAAGCGTCTCGAGCAAGCCCGATGGCGCCCCGGCGCGCGCAGCCCAGTCCGAGGCCTCGGCCGCGCCGGCCCCGCCGCCCGCCACGCGTCCCGGGCTCGGCACCGAGTTCGGCGAGGCGCGCGTGTCGCGTGTCCACGACGTCACGTTCGTGCGTGACGAAGGACGTCCCTTCGCGATCGCCTCGCTGAACTACAACGACAAGAAGGGCGTCGACGCCCTCGCGGCCTCGGCCCGCCGCGAATCATCCCGCAGCGCGTCTGCGGGCAGCGGCGCCATCACCATCTCGGTGCGCGACTCCGGCGGCTCGCCGCTCGAGGCGGTGAAGGTCGGCGATCGCACGCTGGTCGTCGGTCAGGCGGGGCAGCGCTACTCGATCGTCCTCACCAACAACACCAGCCACCGCTTCGAGGCGGTGGGCACGGTCGACGGCCTCGACGTCATCAACGGCAAGCCCGGCACCTTCGACAACCGCGGCTACGTGCTCCTGCCCTTCGCGACCCTCGAGATCGAAGGGTTCCGTACCAGCACGCAGCAGGTCGCGGCGTTCCGCTTCGCGGCGGTCCCCGACTCGTACGCCGCGCAGACCGGCAGCGCCCGCAACGTCGGGGTCATCGGCCTCGCGTTCTTCAGCGAGCGCGGTGATGCGTTCGTTCCGGAGAGCGAGGTCCGCCTCCGCGAGACCGCGAGCCCGTTCCCGGCCGACCCCCGCTTCTCGCAGCCGCCGGCGCGTCGCTGAGCGCGACGCCGGATCTGCCTCCGGCGATGCTAGAGAGTAGATCCGATGGACTCCTCCGAGCACGCCCTGATCGAAGCCGCCCGCGCGGGAGACGGACCGGCCCTCGAGGCGCTGCTCACGCTCCACGCGCCGGCCGTCCTCCGCTTCGGCCAGAAGATGTGCCGGCACCCGGAGGACGCGCAGGACGTCCTGCAGGAGGCCCTGCTCGCCGCCGCCCGGAGCGTGCGCGACTTCCGAGGTGACTCGTCGTTCGCCACCTGGCTCTTCACGATCGTGCGCAGCTTCTGCATCAAGAAGCGGCGCGTCTCGAAGTTCGCCCCGACCGAGACGGTCTCGCTCGATCACGACGCCGGAGCCGCGCGCATCGCCTCGAGCGCGCCGCTCCCGGACGAGGCCGCCGCGGATCACGAGCTGAGCCACGCGCTGAACGAAGCGATCGCCGAGCTGGAAGAGGCGAACCGCGAGGTGCTGCTGCTCCGGGACGTGGAGGGCATGACCGCGCCCGAGGTCGCGAGCGTGCTCGGCATCAGCGTCGACGCGGTGAAGAGTCGGCTCCACCGGGCGCGCGTGCAGGTTCGCGCCCGGCTCGAGCCGCTGCTCCCGGCGCCCGAGCGCCTCTCCGCTGCCGGCCCGGAGTGTCCCGAGATCGCGCTGCTCTTCTCGCGCTACATCGAGGGCGAGATCGGTGAGACGGAGTGTGCCGCGATGGAGAAGCACGTCGCCTCGTGTGCGCGGTTTGGGCGAAGGTGTTCGACGACCCTGCGCGCGACGCGTGGCAGAGGCCTGAGGCCGTCATCGATCTCTTCGGCCTCGGTCCCACGAGCAGGGTCGCGGACGTCGGTGCCGGGACCGGCTACTTCGCGGTCCGCATCGCGCGGCGCGTGCCGGAGGGCCGCGTCTACGCCGTCGACATCGAGCCCGACATGGTGCGGCACCTCGCCGAGCGGTCCGAGCGCGAGCACCTCGCGCAGCTCACGCCCATCCTCGCGACCGCGGAGGACGCGAAGATTCCCGCCCCGGTCGACGATCGTACTGATCGTGGACACGCTCCACCACATCGACGATCGCCCTGCCTACCTCGCGAAGCTCCGCAACGCGCTGAAGGAGGGCGGCCGACTCTTCGTCGTCGACTTCAAGCTCGATGCCCCGATGGGGCCGCCCAAGGACCATCGCCTCGCGCCGGAGGCCGTGGTCAAGGACGCCGAGTACGCCGGCCTCCACGCGTTCCCGGTCACGCTGGAGCTCCCCAACCAGTACGTGCTCGGCTTCGGGCGTTGATCGATGTTCGCGCTCGCGCTCCTGCTCGCGCTCCTGATCGGAGTCTCCCTCGGGCTGCTGGGGGGCGGCGGGTCGATCCTCACCGTGCCGATCCTGGTCTACGTCCTGAAGCTCGAGCCTCGCGACGCGATCGCCACCTCGCTGCTGGTGGTCGGCGTCACGAGCGCCGCCGCGATGCTGAGCCACGCTCGCGCGGGGCGCGTCGAGGTGCGAACGGGCTTGCTCTTCGGCGCCGCTTCGATGGCCGGCGCCTATGCCGGCGGGAGGCTCGCGCACTTCCTCCCCGCCAAGGGGCTCTTGCTGGCGTTCACCGCGATGATGTTCGTGACCGCGCTCGCGATGATGCGCCGCCGCCGCGGAGAGGCGCCCCCGCCCACCGCGCCGCCCTCGCTACGCGGCGCCGCGCTCGCTCGCGCGTCGGCGCTGGGCGTCGCGATCGGTCTTCTCACGGGCGTCATCGGCGCCGGCGGCGGCTTCGTGATCGTCCCGGCGCTGGTCCTCTTCAGCGGGCTCCCGATGCGGACCGCGGTCGGCACATCCCTGCTCGTCATCGCGATGAACTCTCTCGGTGGCTTCGCCGGCTCGCTCGGTGACGCGAAGATCCCCTGGACGCTGGCGCTCGCCATCACCGGCGCGTCGGTGCTCGGCAGCTTCGGCGGGACCGCGCTCGCGGGGCGGATCCCGCCGGAGTCGCTGCGAAAGGGCTTCGCCTGGTTCGTCCTGGCGATGGCGCTCGGGATGTCGTTCAAGCAGCTCGGCTAACCGAGCAACGCCGCGCGGAGCAGCGTGGCTCGCTGGGTTCGGTCGAGCGAGACGATCCCGCGCGCGCAGAGCTCGCGGATGATCGCGAGGACCTCGGCGCCCGGGAGATCGGCGGCCGCGGCGAGCTCCTCCAGCGAGGATTCTCCGTCGAGGAGCGAGAGCACGAACGCCTCGCGGTGACCCACGCGCGCGGCATGCTCGCGCGCGGTGCCGATCACCGAGGGCACGTCGCTCGGCCAGAGGTCGTGCAAGGCGGGACCGGTCTCGGAGCGCGCATACTCTTCGAGGTCGTGAGGGATCGTCGGCAGGCGGTCGCGGACCGGCGGAGCCTCGTACATCCGGGCGTTCGTCTCCATGGCCCCGGCGTAGACGAAGCGAACCGGGCCGGCCAAAGGAGCGGCGCCGATCGCGGGGTGGATGTACCCCCTCGGCCCACCCGGAGACCGCTGGGGTCAGTGCTTGTCGGCGCGCTGCGCCCGCTTCTTTCGCTTGCCCCGCTCTGGATCGCGAGACGGCGGCGCCGGCAGGCCCTCCCAGGTGAAGTCGAGGTTGCGGTTCGCGTAGACGAACGCTGGGCGGCTCTCGAGCTCGGCGGCGATCGCTGCGAGGGCGTGGTCGAGGTACGCGGGGCTCGCGGCGAGCTGGTCGCGGATGCCGCTCGCGAGGTACTCGTGCGTGGCGGGGACGTTGGGGTAGTACTTCGTGAAGACGCGGTAGCGGAACAGCTTCTTCAGGCGATTGAGGTTCTTCCGTCCCGTCGGGAGCGGGAGGAGGCGCACGTACTCCTTCGTCATCGCGCGCTCCTCGAGGCGATCGAGCACGAGCTGCAGGCTGCTCGCGAGCGTCTCGGGGGCGCAGTGGCACGCGAAGTCGTCGTAGAGCAGGCGCATCACCGCGCGCGCCTCGCCGATGGGGAGGAGCGCGCGCTTCTCGCGCCCCATTCGCCGCAGGAGCACCATGAAGGGGAGGGGACGGTCGCCGGTCCGCTTCACGACGTGGGGATCGCGGAAGTCGGGCTGGAGGTAGGGGAAGTGACGAGGGTCGATGGCGTCGAAGCCGCCGCGTCCGTAGAAGAGGATGCGCTGCCAGGAGATGCGATCGCCGGGGGCGAAGTATTCCATCTCGGCGGCGAGATCGATGGTCATGCCGAAGCTCTTGCCCGGCGCGTGGGGCAAGGGGAGCGCGATCTTCCCGAGCTCGTGCAGGTCCTTCAGGTACTGCAGCGCGAGCTCCATCGGCGCGATGCGGAGCCAGTACGAGAGGACGGTCCCGCGCGCCTCCGGCACGGTGAAGATGTGCGAGAGATAGACGACGCACAGCTCGGGCGCGTAGCCAGGGTTCACCAGCACCGAGCCGTCGCGCACCCCGCGGATCCGGCCCTCGTGATCCTTCGCTACCAGGAGGAAGTACTTGATGAAGGTGCCGGTGGCGGTGGGCTCGTAGGAGTCGTCCCGCAGAAACTGTCGGATCGGCTCGATGCGCTCCATCTCACCGTGCGGGCCGAACGCCTTCCAGAGCAGGTCGTACGCCGGCGCGAAGTCCGGATCCTCGGGCACGAGGATCGACCAGAACGCGAAGGCGCGCGTCTCGCGCTCCACCATCTCCACCACGTCCTGGTGGAAGAGGTCGCCGAGGCACAAGCGAACACGTCTGGCCTCCTGCACGTCGCGGAGCATGCCCCAGGTGCGTCGCGGTGAGCAACACGCAACCGCCCGGTGTGCTTCGCGCACTCCCCACACGGGGACGCAGCCCACGCGGCCTGCGCCGTCGGTTTCGACGCTGGCGGATCGTCTGGCTAGCCCGAAACCCAGAACGTGAACCCGGTTATCAGAGCCCCCGCGCTGACACCGTTGATCGGGCCGAGGATGTACTTGTACACGGTCTTCACATGGAGCACGCCGAGGAGGAGGTCGCGGTTCAGGGCGAAGAGGCCATTGGCGGCCAGGCCGAAACAGACGAAGAAGAGCGCCGTTTCCAGGCGGATGCTCCCGTTCATCCGCGGGGTGACGAACTTGTGATTGAAGAGATCGATGGCTGCCGAGCTTCCGAGCGCGAACGCCGCGAGCCAGCTCACGCTCAGCCGCAGCTGGCGTCGGTCGAAGACCCGAAGACGGATCCGCGCGATGAAAGCGATGACGAGAAACAGGACGAAGCAGGAGATGCCGAGGAAGAACACCCGTATCTCGAACTTCTCGTAGAGGAAGAACTCTTTCGCGAACGAGGCGCCGACGACGAAAGCGCCGAGAAATGTCGCTGCGATCTCGACCTTGTCGTCCTTGCTCAGGATCATGGAGCCAAGGATACATCTCCGTGTTACGCCGGCGCGACGGGGGCGCGGATCATTCCCGCTGCGCGCGTAGCACACGAGGCCGTGTCGATGAGGAGGAAGCTCCCGGTCTGCCGATTGAGCTGGTAGGGGTCGACCGCGACCGGCTCGAACGTGCGGATCTGCACGCGCGCCAGCGTATTGAGGACGGGGCGGACATCGCTCACGACCGCCTTGCCGGTCGAGACGTCGTAGTGCGCGAGGACCGCTTCGACCGTCGCGCGCACCTCGCGTGAGCCTGTCTTCAGCAGGAACGCCTCGTTCGGCCGAATGGTCGTGGGATGGAGCCAGACGAGATCCGCGATGAAGCGTTCGGTGACCATCGTCGGCTCGGCGGCCGTCGTGATGAGGTCACCGCGGCTCACCGCGAGGTCGTCCTCGAGGTGGATGACGCACGAGGTGCCGGCCCGCACCTCGTCCAGCTCGCCATCGTAGGTCTCGATGCGCAGCACGGTCGTCTCGGTCCCCGTTGGCTCCACGCGGACCCGGTCCCCGCGCCGGAAGACCCCCGAAGCGACGCGCCCGGCGTAGCCGCGGTAGTCGGGTCGAGCGTCGTCGTGCGGGCGGACGACCCACTGCACGGCGAGGCGCGCCGGGGCGTCCTCGCGCTCCGCCTCGGTGGGGACGGACTCGAGGTGGGAGAGGAGTGGCTGTCCGTCGTGCCACGGCATCCGCGTCGAGCGCTCCACGACGTTGTCGCCGAGGAGCGCCGAGATCGGGAAGAACGAGAGACGCGCGCTGGTCTGCGGGAGCGGCAACGCCTGGAAGAAGTCCACGACCTCGTCCCGGACGCGCGCGAAGGTCGCGTGGTCGAAGCCGACCAGGTCCATCTTGTTCACCGCCACCG
>JAYTBL010000152.1:0-5288 GCA_043736975.1 Polyangiaceae bacterium | reverse complement strand
GTACCGTCGCGCCTGCGGCGCTCGGTGGTCGCCAGGGCTGCGGCGCACGCGCCGGAGGCGGCGACGCGCAGGCGACCGCGCAGAGCGCGAGGGGCGTGACGAAGAGGGCGACGGCGTTCGCAAGGTCCATGAACCTCAATCTAAAATACTTTTAGATGGAGTCAAGCCGCGAGGGGTCGCAGGGGGGGCGGCGCCCGGACCGGCCACGAGCGCCCGGCCGCTGGCGAACGTGCCGATCGCGTACACGGAGAGCGCGCGCCAGAACCAGGGCAACACGATCTACAGCGGCAAGCTGTTCGCCACGATCCGCGGTCGCCGCTACCTCGTCGCGCATCTCGCGAACAAGGCCATCGACGTGGTGCAGAAATCCAAGCGTCGCCCGCGCTGACCAGGCTCACTCCGCGGCGTTCTCGTCGATCAGTCGGTACGCGCCGCACTCGAGGAGGTAGTGCGCGGCATCCGGTACTAGCCCCTCACACCGCGAGCAGCACCCGCGCGCGCGCGCCGCGATGCTCTCCAGCGGCAACTCCTCGCCGACCGCAGGCCCGTCCCAGCCCGCCGCGAGCAGCGCGTTGAGCGCCGTCGCTGCCTCGCGCTTCGCGCTTCGCGGGGAGGGGGACGTCGTCGGAGCCGCACGGGTAGATCGTCGCGTCCTTGACAGTCCCATCCCCGATCCCCGGAGTGCAGCGTGAGCCGTCCGCGGTGCCGGCGCTCCGAGCCGGTGCTACGTTCTCGTGGATGCCGCCAACGCCCGCCGAAGTCCTCTTGGTCGTGCGCGCGTACGCGCATCTGCTCGAAGAGCGGTTCGGGACGAGGCTCCTCACGCTGCGCATCTTCGGTTCCCACGCACGGGGAGACGCAGACGAGAGCTCGGACATCGACGTCGCGGTCGTCGTGAAGGACTTGACCGAGCGGGAACGCACCGTGGCCATCGACCTCGCGCTCACCGCATGGAAGACCGATCCCTCGGCCGGGCAGATCTCGCCCCTCGTATGGAGCGAGCTCGAATTCGAGGATCGTCGGCGCGCGGAGCGTCGGATCGTCCGCGATATCCTCTCCGAGGGGATCGTGCCGTGAACGAGGCGAACCGCAGCGAGAACGCCGCGCGAGAGTCCGCGCTCGGGGACGACGCGCTACGGGCGGCCGAGGCATTGGTCGCGCTCCAGCTCTACAACGACGCCGTGAGCCGCGCGTACTACGCGGCGTTTCACTACGCGCGCGCGTTGCTGCTTCTCGACGGGCTCGAACCGAAGACGCACAGAGGGGTCTTCGCGCTGCTGGAGCGTCACTTCGAGGCGACCGGGCGTTTGTCGCGGGATGCTCTCTCTCGGTTCGCCCGCCTCCAGACCTTCCGCGGCCTCGCGGACTATGACTCGCGCGATCGGCTCTCCGCCGAGCGGGCCACCGAAGAGGTCGCGTCGGCGCGCGTGTTCGTCGACGAGGCGCGGAAGGCGTCGTCGAGCGCGGCCGGAGCGTAGCCGCCGCCATCGACCCGCACAGTGGTGCGCGTGAACGCGAAGAGCGCCTCGGCATCGAGCACGAGCGCGGGCGCGCAGCCGAGCGGGAGCGTGAAGGACGCGCGCGGGCCCGCCGCGACGTGCAGGCTGGTGACGCTGGGGGGCCGCGCGCCGACGAGCGCGAAGGATCCCGCGGAGGTCTCCATCCGATCGGCGGTGCCGATGTTGTCCTCGAGCACGATGGGGATGCCGCGGACCCCGCGGACCCCGCGATCGGCGCGCTCGCGATCGAGCGCCTCGGCGATGCTGCGCGCGTCGGGGTTCAGCTCGATGATGGCGTGCAGCTCGGGGCCGCGCCGATCGGGGTCGCCGATGCGCGCGACGTACGCATCGACGAGCGCCGCCGCGCTGGTGCGTCCCGCGGCGATGGCTGCGGAGAGGTCGGAGATCGACGCGTCGAGGATGATCGCGTCGCGAGGCGGCGGCGTCATGCGTGGCGCGGCGGCCACGGACGCCGCCGGCGCGGGACGGACTTGCTCCGGCGGTTTCCCACACGAGAGCGCGAGGAGTACGAGCGCGGACGCAAGCGGACGTGCGGAGATCACGACCCAGACATATCGCCAATCCGAGCGGTTCCCAACCGCCGACCGCTTCGCTAGGCGTCCTGGCGCAGCGCGGCGCGGTACGCCTTGACGAGCTTCGTCTGGCTCTCGCCGAGTCGAACGAAGGTGGTGCTGCCGCGGCCGTTGAGATCGAGGTCCGACTCTTCCGCGTACGACTCGAGGAGGCGCGCGATGACCTTCTTGTAATCCTCGTGAGTCTCCGACGGGCTCATGAATTCGAGCGCTCCTTCGAGGTAGGTCATCGAGACGCGCGAGCCCGCGAGCTCCAGGGAGTCGTGCAGAGACACGTAGACGTGCCACGCCACGCCCTCCAGGACGAATCGCCGCGCGCGCGGGCCGTTCACTTCGCGACGAAGATCGCCGCTTCGCCCGCGCCGAGGGTGAGGTTCAGATCGCTGCCGGCCGTCGTGATCGAGCCCGTGCCCAGCGCCGAGGTCCAGCCGCTGATGCCAGCGCTCGCGAGGTTCAGCGCGCCGCCGGCGATGGTGCGCGAGACCGCGCCGCCGCGGTTGATGGCGACGATCGAGATCTCCTTCGCGCCCGACGCCTTGTAGGCATAGACCCAGAGGTCGGCCTCGGTGCCGAGCAGCGTGACGCGATCACCGCGGCGCAGCGCGCGCGAGGCGGTGCGCGTCGCGCCGAGCTTGCGCGTCCAGTCGCGGAGCGCGACCTGCTGCGCGATGAGCGTGGCGGGGGCCCCGCCGGGCTTCGCCATCTGCAGGCCCGCGAGCTCGCTCTCGGCGAAGAGCATGTTGCGGCGCATGTCGGGATCGTTGCCGCCCGGGAACGCCACCTCGTCGCCGGCGTAGAGGTAGGGCACGCCCGGCATCGTGTAGAGGACGGTGAGCGCGCGCTTCAGCTTCGTGTAGACCGCTTCGTCCGTGTAGTTGACCGGCGGGAGCGCGCCGTCGCGGCAGCCGCTCGACCACGAGCAGTCGAGCTTCGGATCCTGCGCCGCGATGCTCGCGATCCGCGGGTTGTCGTGCCCATTGAGGAAGCGCACGTGGTGGTTGCCGGGGCGGTAGCTCTGCTCCGACTTGGAGAGCTCGCCCTCGACCTCGTTGAGCGGCTTGAGGCCGTTCACCAGGCCGTCGGCCATGTTGTGGCGCGTCGGGAAATCGAACTGGCCGTCGAGCGCGTTGGGGCCGGTATACGCGTCGATCCAGTCGAAGCCGCTGTTGAACGTCTCGCCGAAGAAGGTGCCCTTGTCGCTCTGGCCGACCGCGGTCTCGCCGACCATGAACACGCGCGCGCCGCCCTGCTCGAAGCGGCGCGCGAGCTCGGCGCGCATGTTGAACACGCTGTTGGCCTCGACGTGCTTCACCGCGTCCACGCGGAAGCCGTCGAGGTCGTACTCGGCGATCCAGTTGACGGCGTCGGAGACGAACTGCTTCTCCGCGCCCTGCGTCTTCCAGTTGATGTCGGGGAGGTACATCTGGAAGTTGCAGTCGAACGGGCGCTGGCTCCAGCCGCAGCCGTTCGCGTCGTCCCCGCATTTGCAGTCCTTGCGGAACCAGTCGCCATGGGACTTCACGTACTCGTGCTCGTCGTGGACCTGGTTGTTGATCAGATCGAGGAGCACGCGGAGGCCACGCTTGTGGGCCTCGACCACGAACGCGCGCAGCGCGGGATCGCCGCCGAAGCGCGGCTCGATGTTGCGCGCCTTGACCGGCCAGTAGCCGTGGTACGCGCTGTAGAGCTGGTTGCCGTCGCCGGTCTCGTACTTGTCGGTCTGCGCGTTCGCGGGCGAGAGCCAGATGGTGCGTACGCCGAGCTTCTCGAAGTAGCCCGCCTGCATCACCTTGAGCGCGCCCTGGAGGTCGCCGCCGTGCCAGTCGGCGTCGTAGTGGACGGGCGCGCCGATCGGCTTGTCGTTCGCCTTGTCGCCGTTCGCGAAGCGATCGACGAGGAACATGTAGAGGAGGCCGTCGCGGTAGTCGAACGCCTCGTCCTCCACCCAGAAGGGGAGATCGATGGGCTCGGCCTCGCGCTGCTTGCCGTCCTTCGAGCGGAGGCTGAGCGTGTGCTTGCCCTTCACGAGGCCGGGGAGCGTGAAGTCGACGGCGCCGGCAGAGGCGTCGATCTTCCAGGAGCCGACGGGGATCTTCGCCCCATCGATGCTCGCCGCCATGGTGGCGGGCGCTTCGCCGTCGCTCGCGGCGCGTAGCGTGATGCGCACCTTCATCTCGCCGGTGGCGCCGGCGCTCGTGACCGCGACCCGGTCGGAGAGCAGCTCGGGGCCCGCGTCGCACGCGGGGAGCTTGAGCGCCGAGTTCATCTCGCCGCCGATGATCTTCCGGTACTTCCCCGCGGGATCGAGCCTCCAGGTGCCGTCGGTGATCAGTTTGTAGCCGTAGAGGACGCCGCCCTGCAGCTTCGGTCCGGGCTGCAGCGTGATGGCGAAGCCGGTGTTCGTCTTCGTGAGCGCGAGCGGGCTGGTGGCCCAGTCGGTGAACTCACCGGCGATCTTCACGTCGGCGCCAGCGCCCTCGTAGGGGATGCTCAGCGTGCACGAGCGCTTGCCGAAGGAGGTGTCCTTGCCGAAGACGATCTCCGTCTCCTCCTTGCCGCCGTCGGTGACGGGCGCCCCGGTGTCACCTGGCGGCCCAGCCTCGATGCCCGGTGTGATCGGCGCGCCAGGGTCGTCCTGCGACGAGCCGCACGCCGCGGCGGTCGAGCCGAGGAGGACGAACAGAACCGGGAGCGCGACGGCACTACGTGAAGCGGACATTCCGTGAGACCTCGACCGGGACGCGCGGGCAGGCGCGGCGGCGATGAGGCGTACCTCACGGCAGAGTGACGGGCAAGGCGACGCGAGGCGATTCTGCTACTTGCTGGGCGCCCGAAGTGCCTGTCGCGCCGCGTCATTCGCGAGCACGATCTCGTCGCTGCGGTCGAAGCCGAGCTGCCGCTGGGGGCGCGTGGTGAGCGCCGATTCGGCCGGCTGCGCGGCGGGATCGCCCGCGGGCTCCGCGGTGCGGTTCTTGGCGAAGTCTTCGGGGCTCGGCCCGTCCGGATCGGACAGGTCGAAGCAACCGGCGAGGCCGATGACAGTGGCGAGGAGCAGGAACGTGCGCACCGGGAACATCTTCCGGAAGGAGATGCAGGTTGGAGGCCAGCGAGACGAGAGAACACGGAACATGGAAAAGCGAACAGGCTCGAGATGGCTTGACCCTCTCCGTTGCTCTCTTCTGCACTCGAGGTGCGT
>JAYTBL010000151.1:0-5297 GCA_043736975.1 Polyangiaceae bacterium | reverse complement strand
CGACCTCGGCTGTCTCTACCTGTATACCGGCGACGGCGAGGCGGCGGTTCCGCACCTCAAGAAGGCCACCGAGCTGAGGCCCAAGGAGCCCAATCCCGTCGATTCGCTGGGCGAGGCATACCTCACGATTGGCAAGTTCGACGATGCGCAGCGGGCCTTCGAGAAGGCGCTCGAGGTGGAGCCGTCGTTCATGGTCGCCTGGACCGGCATCGCCTTCACGCAGCTGTACCGCGGTGACGCAAAGAAGGGCCTCGAGTCCCTGGCGAAGTATCGCGAAGCGAAGGACGTGACACCCGGAGAGAGGTCCTTCGTGCATCGCGCAACCGCCTGGACGCAGCTCTCGCAGAACAAGCTCGCCGATGGGCTGAAGACCGTGGACGGCTGGCATGCGGAGGCCGCCAAGGCCACGGAAGACGACCTCGGCGTCGGCGCGCTGAGGGCGGAAAGCCGGCCGACGCGCTCAAGGTAAGCGCCACGCTCGGCGCGCGGGTCGAGAAGTCCAAGGCGCCCGAGACCAAGCGAGGGCACTGGCGGATGTGGCAGCAGACGCTCGAGACCATCGCCTACGCCCGCTCGAAGAAGGGAGCCGAGGCCGCGAAGGCGCGCGCCGCCGTTGAACAGCTTGCGACCAAGCTCGACGACCTCGATGGGAAGAACGCGAGCTCGCGCGCGGCGCGGCGCTGATCGCGAAGGGCGATGCCGCAGGCGCGGCGAAACAGCTGCGCGGGTGCGAGAAGGTCTTCGACCTGTGCACGCTGGAGCGCCTCCGCGCCGAGGACGCGGCAGGACTGAAGACGGATGCCGCGGCGACCCGCGCCGACCTGACCGCCAAGGGCCGCTATCGCACGGGCGAAGCGTTCTACGTGTGGACGAGGGCGCAACCCGCGAAGTGATTGGCCCGGCGCGGTGCCGTCCACGCGTCGCGCCCGCCTCGAGGGGCGTCGGGGAATGGGGTCTCCTGCGACGAGCGTTCACGCACCATGCGCCGCCTCCTCGCGTTGACGCTGCTCGTCGCCGGTTGTGAACAGCACTCCGCCATGCCCCCGGCTCCGCCGGTCGTCGCCACCTCCGCGCCGGCCGCGAAGGCCGCGCCTCCGCCGGCGCTGGCGCCGCCGCCGCGGAGCCCCGCGGTCCTCGACGCGCGGCTCGCCGACTACGATCGGCTCGTCGCCGCCAGCGCGGACGCCGCGGAGCTGGCCCACGCGACCTCGAGGAGGCGAAGGCAGAGGCCAAGAAGAGCGGCCGACCCATCCTCTCCTTGCGCCTCCTCGGCCGGCTCGACGAGGAGCTGAGCTGCGCGAACAGCCGGCTCTTCCGGATCGTGCTCTACGCGAACGAGAACGTGTCCAGGTTCCTGCGCGACACCTACGTCCTCCACTGGAGCACCGAGCGCCCCGTCCCGCAGGTCACGCTCGACTTCGGCGACGGCCGCGTCGTCAAGCGCACGGTCGCCGGCAACAGCGTGCACTACGTCCTCGATGCGCAGGGGCGCGTCGTCGACGCCATCGCCGGCATGTACGGGCCCGTCCAGTTCGAGAAGCACCTGCGCGAGTCGCTCGAGCTCGCGAAGCGCAGCAACGACCTCGGCGACGAGGACGCCGAAAAGGCGATCGCGAAGCACCACCTCCACGCCGTCTGGTCGCTCACCGCGACGTGGCGCAAGCACCTCGCCAGGGCGTACGAGGGCTACGGTCAGGAATACTCGGAGAAGGCGACGCTGCCGTCGCTCGCGAGCATGTACTCCGACCCGCTCTACGCGAGCATTCCGGCGACCGCGGTCGCCGGGCTCACCTACTCGAAGGCCGACACGGAGGCGCCGACGCTCGCCCTCCTCCAGCCCTCGATCCGCATCTACGACGACTTCGGCCCCTGGGAAAAGGTCGCGGCGAAGCTTCCGACCGAGCGCCTCGACGCCCACAGCCTCGCCTTGCTCACGGAGAAGCATCCGCGCGACTGGTCCTCGGCGGACGCGAAGGACCTCGGCGAGGAGCAGCTCAAGAAGCACGTCGCCCGCTTCGAGGGTCGGCTCACGCAGGAGGAGTTTCGCAACGAGTTCATGTTCCACGGCGCCCTCCATCAGCGCATGTCGAAGCCCGTGAAGCTCGACTTCGCCTCGCTCAACGAGTTCGTCTACACGCGCCTCTTCATGACGCCGAAGAAGGACTCGTGGCTCGGTCTGGGCTCCACCGGGGCGCTCACCGCGATGGCCGACGACGGGCTGAGGAGCGGGCCGCCGCTAACCTCGATCGAAGGCAGACTCCTCGACGCCGCGCCGCGCTGATCCTTCCGCTGCTGCTGCTTCTTCCGCTGCTCGTCGCGGCATGCGGCTCGTCGCGCGCGGGCTTTGCCGATGCCGACCTCCCCGCGGCCGACCCGAGCCTCAACGGCACGAAGGCTCCCTTCGACCGCTCGTTCAGCATGAACGAAGGGCCGAACGGCTCGGAGCCGCGCTTCGGCGAGTCTTCGAAGTGGGATGTCGCGGTCGGGGCGCTCGCGACCCTGGTCGACGCCTTGCCCGACGGCCTCGAGCTCGGATTGGAGATGTTCCCCAGCGCCATCGGCTGTGATGTGGCGACCTCGCCTCAGGTGGCGCTCGGCGACATCAAGACGACGCGCGCGTCGGTGAAGAGCGCCCTCGGCATCGGCGCCAACGGCGACACCCCGACCGAGC
This sequence comes from Polyangiaceae bacterium, assembly GCA_043736975.1. Lineage (GTDB taxonomy): Bacteria > Myxococcota_A > Polyangia > Polyangiales > Polyangiaceae > Labilithrix. Next base: position 2,626 of record JAYTBL010000151.1, on the reverse strand, counting down.
CTGCGCTGCGTGCGGCCATGGGAGTCCTCGCCGCGCGCACCGGAAGCGGGTCGCGCGCGATCATCCTCCTCTCGGACGGCGCGCCCAACTGCGGATCGAGCGCGGCCTCCGTCGAGAGCGCCGTGGCGGATGGGACGAAGGCGGGCGTGCGCACCTACGTGGTCGGCGTTCCCGGCTCGCCCTACTCGGACTTCTCGCGGCTCGCGGTCGTCGGCGGCACGCGGCGCGATCCGGGCTGCCTGGAGAAGTGCGACGCGACGTGGAGCGACACCGACAAGTGCTGCCACTACGTCGCGAGCGCAAGCGACTTCAAGAGCTCGCTCACCGCGGCGCTCACCCAGATTGCCGCCCAGCTTCGCACCGACTGCGTCTACCGCGTGCCGCGTCCCGAGGGCGGGGTGATCGATCCCGGCCGGGTGAACGTCCTGGCGACGGTCGACGGGAAGGAAGCCCTCGTCTACCAGTCGAGCGATCCCACGAGCGACGGGTGGAGCTACACCAACGGGACCGACACGTTCGTGGTCATTCATGGCCCGGCGTGCGCGAAGATCCTGGCCGACGCCAGGTCCAAGGTCGAGATCGCGGTCGGCTGCCCCACCGAGGTGCGGTGATGCGGTCCGCGGGCTCGGCATCGGGCTCGCGGTCGCCGGCCCCCCCCGCGGGGCTCGCCAGCCATCGCGGACCGCGACGTCAGGGCGCGGGCGAGACTCCGCAGCCCTTGAAAGCTGCGCGCTCGGCGCGCATGCGTTCGACGAGCGACTCGAATCCAGGGAGCGAGGCGCCGCGAGGAGCACGAGGAGCACGGGCGGCAGCGCAAGCACGTGCTGCCGCCGCGAGCGCGAGCGCGTCACGGTAGCGTGCAGGTCAGACCGTCGCGCGTGACCGTGGAGGATGCCGCGCCGGAGCAGACGCGGAACGGCTCGGTGGTCGCCCCTCCCATGGCGCTGCACGAGAGCGGATCGCACGAACCACCCGCGCACTCCCCGACGTTCGCGCAGACCGAGCGAAGGCCCGCGGGGCACGCGAACGCGCAGGTTGCGCGCGTGCCGTCGAAGCAACACGCGCGCGAGCCTCCGCAGTCGGCCGCGGCGGTGCATGTCACGAAGGAGCCCTTGCAGGCGCTGCGCTTTGTACAGCCCGTGCTCGACGAGCCCAGGCAGCACCCCTCGCCGAGCAGGCAGGTCACGCTCCCGCAGCTCGTGCCCACGATCGGAAGGACCTCTCCGTCGGGGAGCGCGGCGTCGGCGTCGGACCCGCCGCCGCCCGCATCCCCGCTCGAGGCACCGCCCTCGGCGGGGCTCGCCTCGGGCGACCCGCCGTCCGTCTCCTCGAGCGGAGCCTCCGTACTGAACGAGGTACAGGCAGCGGCGAAGAGAACGACCGACACGACCGCGCCCACGATCACCCGCGCCTTCGGCTTGTTATACAATGTAAAATGCCTCACGAGGATGTACGGCACCTCGTGAAGCATGCCTTCCCCGGCCGCGTCGATTCCTCGTACCGCGGGGGGCTATGCCCGGGCCAGTGCGCCACCGTACCGGTCGCCGCACCGGCCTTTCCGCCAGGGCCGCCGCCCGCCGCGTTCTTCCTCGGCGCGATCTCGCGCATGGGCTCATTGGTCTGACCGATGCCGTAGGTCTGCTCCTCTGATCGTGATTCATGGCAGAACCGCCGAATCGGCGAGCATCATCGCTCGACGCGCCGCCGAGGTCCTCGACGACGACGAGCATCCTCGGCTCCGACCGCGGAGCGGGCGAAAGGTTCCATCGCGACGTGGTGAGTCGCCCGCCACGCCCATTCAGTGGAGCGCTTGGACGCTACTGCGCAGGCGGATCACGGTCGTCGAGTCGGGCCGATCTGGCATCCGTCGCCGGACAGCCGCGTGCGCACGCGAAGCGCCGAGGCGCTCTGCGCTCGAAGGATCTCCTTGTCGGGCATCGGCATCGATTCGAGTTGCGACGTCACGATATCGATGGTGGGGGCGCATGCACCGCGAGCCGAGCATCCGGCCCCGACTTCGTGCGCTGCCTCCACGCTAGTTCCGGTAAGCGCGCCTGAAAACGGCGCCGCGAACCGACGAAGGTCGCGGGTCCGCTCGAGGACCGCCGCGACGTCGCGCGTCGACAGGTGCGCGAGCGCGCGAAACGCGAGCGCGCCTTCGCCGCCCGCCGGGTCGGGCGCGCCCCTCGTTGAAGAGGAGCGTCGGGTCGCGGCGCATCGCGTAGGCCTTGTCGAGGAGGGTCGCGGCCTCCACGAGCTTGCCCGCGGCATCGAGTCGGGTCTACTCGCAGGCGGCCGGGCCAGAGCGGGTCGCGAGGACGTCGATGCGGTAGCGAAATCCGTCGGCCTCGGGCGTGATCGTCACGAAGTACTGGCGGCTCGCGCTCGAGCCGGAGGTGAGCGACCCATCCTCCTTCAGCAGCTCCGGGTAGCGGCAGCTCGCGTCGGTGCCGGCGCCCGGGCAATCGCCCCGTGGACGAGCGCACACGACCTCCTCGTTGCCGATGTAGATCGTGCCCGTCGCGGAGACCATGATGCTGGCGGTGCTGATCTGCGGGCGCGCTGGTCACCCTCACCTTGCGCGTCGCGAAGAGGAACATCTGGCTGCCGGTGGGGTCGCGCTCGA
>JAYTBL010000150.1:0-5301 GCA_043736975.1 Polyangiaceae bacterium | reverse complement strand
GCTTCTCCCCGTAGTACGCTCGCGCGCGTGAACAAGCGCGTCTTTCTCGCGTGGGTCACCACGCTCGTCGTTGTCGCGTCGCTGCTTCTGGCGCGGGTCTCGAGCGCGGCTCCCGAAGCGCACATCCTTCGCATCGACCCACGCGCCGGCGTGAGCGATGGCCAACCGGTGCTCACGAGCGTCATCGAGCTCGTGCAGTTCAGCCCGCTCAGCGAGGTCGTCACGGCCAAGGGCTGCGGCGCGGTGCGCGGCAACGCGCTCCTCGACTGCATCTCGAGCGCCGTCGAGGAGAAGGGAGCGCTCTTCAAGGCGCTGCCCTTCCCGGAGGGCAACACGAACCTCCTGGTCCGCGTCGACGCCGGGGAGAACCCCGCCAAGTTCGTCAGCAAGACGAGCTGGGGCGCGGCGGGCAAGGACCCGCTCGTCGGCACGGCGTGGCTCATCGCGCTCGATGCGTCGAGCGCCATGGGCGTCCGCTACGCCGATGCGCGCGAGGTCGCGAACCAGTTCATCGGCGCGCTCGGCCCCAACGACATCGCCAAGCTGATCATCTTCGACGATCGCCTCAACACGTACACGGCGGCCTCGCCGTGGGTTCCCGCGGCGCAGAAGGCGACGCTCGTGGCGCTGCTCCAGGCGAACAACCGGACCGCGCCCTCGAGCGGCGGCGGTCGTCCCTTCGGCGGGCAGATCAAGGGCATCACGAAGTCCTTCTCCGACCTCGGCAACACGGGTCAGGTCCAGAACATCCCGATGATGCAGGCGATGGTCGTCCTCTCGAACGGCGCCGGCCGTCAGGACGCAGGCAGCGCGGCGATCGGCGCCGACGTCATGCACCAGTTCTTCGTGAAGGGCCGCTTCCCCGAGGACAACACCGCCGCGCCGAAGACACCGCTGCCGGTCATCTCGATCTTCTTCCCCAACTCCGCGGGCTTCACCAACGACATCCTCGCTTCGAACGATCTGCAGTTCATGCAGGACCTGGCGACCCCCGAGATCGGCGGCTTCTTCGACATCGTCAAGGCTGGCCAAGGCGTCGACAAGTCGAAGATCATCCTCTCGCTCGTCAAGTCGCGCTTCGCCCAGATGTGGGTCGTCAAGTGGCGGCTCGCGTGCCTCGCGCCCACCGTCGAGCAGTCGTTCCGACTCATCGTGAGGAACGTGTCGCCCGCGGTCACGCCCGACGCATCCTTCAAGGACGTGCCGATCGGCGTCGACCCCACGTCGTGGCCGCTCGACGTGAACATCGCGCAGACGAAGGCCGAGGCCGACGCGAACCCGCTGCACCCCGGCGGCACCTTCCGCGTCTACGGCGACTTCTGCTGGGGCGGCGAGAAGACCCGCGCCGAGGCGTACTTCGTTCCCGCGGGCACCAACCCCAACCAGAATATCAACAAGAACGATCCCGAGATCGCCAAGAAGGTCATGCAGAACCTCACCGCGCAGAACATGCGCGGCGTGGCGACCGACTCCTCGGACACCTCGGTCACGCTCCAGATCCCCGACGAGGAGAAGATCCTCGAGGGCACCGGTGAAAACGCGGTCGCGCGCGTCGTCGTCTACGACAACAAGGCGAAGCGCGCGAGCAGCGTCACCGCCGAGACCGTCCTCACGCTCAAGGCGACGAAGAAGCCGCTCAACCTCCCGATCATCCTCGGCGCCGCCGGCATCGTCGTCGTCATCCTGCTGCTCGTGATCGTCCTCCTGCGCGGCGGGGGAGGCGGGAAGGGCAAGCGCTCGAACCAGCCTCCTCCGGCGCCGGTCGTGGCGGGCGGCGGCGGTGGTGGGTACCAGGGCGGTGGCGGCTACCAGCAGCAAGGCCCGCCTGGCGGCGGTTACCCGGGCGGCGGCGGTGGGGGTGGCTACGGCGCCTCGGCCCTGGATCAGGCGCCGGCTGCGTTAGCGCCGCCCGCGCCGTTCCCGCCCCACGTAGCTGCTGCGCCGGTCTACGTCGCGCCTCCCGCGCCGGTCTACGTCGCGCCGGCGGCGCAACCTCCTCCCGAACGGGGAGGAGGTGCTCACCCTTTAGCATCAGCGGGGGGCGCGCCGATTCAGGTGCGCTGCCCCGCGTGCAGCATGCTCACGATGGCCACTCCCGGTCAGGCGGCCGTGTGTTTCTCGTGCGGGCAACCGGTCCCGCGCGATCTCCCCGTCGTGGCCGACGCGGCCGAGGCGCCGGGCGCGTTTCCGCTCACCGGCGCGATGGCGTCGCCGCTCGAGCCACCGCCTAATCCGTATGGTGCGAGCGGCGCGTCGATCATCGGCGTTGCCGGCCAGTTCGCGATCCGCGGCGGCATCGAAGTGCGCGTGGGACGCGACCCCGCGCAGTGTCCCATCACCCTCACCGAGCCGCGCGTGAGCGGAGTTCATGCGACGCTCAAGTTCGAAAGCGGCGTCCTCCTCGTGCGTGACGAGGGTTCGAACAACGGCACGCACGTCGACGGGCAGCGCATCCCGGCCGGCGTGTACACCCCGGTGGCGTCGGGAGGCTCGCTCCGCTTCGGCCCCGTCGAGTTCACCGTGAAGCTCGAATAAGCGAGGTACGACGGTGGCAGAGAATCCCAGTACGCCGGCGGTCGAGATCGCGTTCCGCACCGATCCAGGGCGCGATCCGGAGAAGCAGGTCAACGAGGACGCCGCCTTCCACGAGGAGACGCAGCACGGCCTCCTGGCGGTCGTGTGCGACGGCATGGGCGGTCACGCCGGCGGCAAGGAGGCCTCCGAGCTCGCCATCAAGACCATCCGCGAGATCGTGATCGCGGCGCCCGCGGTGACGAGGCCGCGCGACGCGCTGAAGGTCGCGATCGAGGAGGCGAACCGTCGCGTGTGGGGGATGCCGACCGACGAGGGCGGCTACCGCCCCGGCTCCACGGTGGTGGCGATCCTCGCGCACGCGGCGGGCGTCGAGGTCGCGCACGTGGGGGACAGCCGCGTGTACCTGCTCCACGCCGGCGCGATCACGCAGGTCACGAAGGACCACTCGATGGTCCAGGAGATGGTCGACCGCAACATCATCAAGGCCGAGGACGCGGCGAGCCATCCCGACGCCAACAAGATCATGCGGGCGCTGGGCATCGCGAAGGAGGTCGAGGTTGGTCTCCGTCCCGAGCCCATCGCGTACACCGCTGGCGACGTCTTCGTCCTGTGCTCCGACGGCCTGAGCGATCTCGTGGGCGCCTCGGAGATCCTCGATCTCGCCGGCTCGCGCTCGGCGGCGCAGGCCGCGGGGCAGCTCGTCGATCTCGCGAACGCGCGCGGCGGTCACGACAACATCACCGCGCTCCTCGTGCGCATGAAGGGCTCGGCCACCGCCACCGAGCAGGCGACGATCGTGAAGACCATCGCGCTCACCGCGCACGAGCCCGCGCCAGCGCCGCCCGACCGCGCCTCGGGGCCGCGCGCCACGGTGCTCACCGAGCCGCTCCACGCGAGCTCTGCGCCCCCGTTGAGCACCCGCGGCGGCGGGACGGCGCTCCAGGCGCCGCTACCCGCGCCGCGCGATCCCGCCCCGGCGGCTGCCGTGCCGTTCGCGCCACCGCCTCGCTCGACGCGCGGCAACGCCGGCCGCGGCGCGGTGATCGGCGGCATCGTCCTCGCGGTCGTCGCGCTGGGCGTGGCCGCATGGTTCCTCTACGACCAGCAGCGCCCGCATCACCTGAACGTGCCGCTCGTGATCCCCGAGGCGGGTGCCCCCACGTCGTCGAATGAAGAGGATGCGGGCAACGTCGCGCCCGAAGTGACGCTCGCGCCGGTCCTGGCCCCGCCGAGCGGCGTGAGAGTACCCTGGTGGAAGGATCCCGACGCCGCGACGCCTACTGGAGAGCAGCGCGACTGCGTGATGGCCCGCTGGCAGAAGGAGCACGGCCGTCCCGCCGCGAGCTACGAGCCGCTGGAGGCGAAGTGCCGTGCCGCAGGGGGCAAGCTCTGACCTGCCCCGGCGCCGGTTGGGTTAGGATGACGCCCGCATGATCCCCGGCTTTGGCAAGGAACAGATCTCGATCGGCAGCGCGCCGGACAACGACGTGGTCCTGCACGGACCCGGGATTGCTCCGCGGCACGCGCGGATCGTCAAGCAGGGCGCGGCGCTCGCGTTCCTCGACGGCGGCGCGGGCCCCTCGCTCGCGAACGGCGCGCCGATCGCGCCGAACCAGCCGGTGCCCTTCGACTTCCGCACCCAGTTCGTGATTGGCCAGGGCATCCCGGTGCCCCTCTCGCATCCCGCCATCGTCCTGATGGTGATGTCGAAGGGCAACGTCAGTGCGCCGCCCGGTCAACTCGTGATCGGTCGCGAGGCGGCGACCGCCTCCCTGGTGATCGGGAGCTCCGCGGTCAGCGCGACGCACGCCACCGTGATGATGGACCGGATGATGGTCCAGGACAGCGGCTCGACCAGCGGCACCTACGTCGGCGGCCAGAAGATCGCGCCCAACACACCGGTGCCGCTCGACCCCAACGGCGTGGTCGCGTTCGGCCCCATCCCGGTGCCGGTCTCGCTGCTCGGTCAGCTCGCGCAGTCGTTCGCCGGCGGCGGCGCGGGCCCTTTGCTCATGCCGGTGGGCGCGCCGGTGAACGGTCCGATGGGCGGCACCAGCGCCGCGATGCAGGGGCCGCCGCCCGGCGCCATGGTCCCGCATCAGGACGCGCCGACGCGCCCCAAGCACCGCACCGTCATCGGCGAGCTCAAGCTCGATCAGGCCGGCGCGATCATCAGCATCGGCCGCACGCCCGATAACCAGATCGTCGTCCCGCACCCCCAGGTGAGCGCGCGCCACGCGCAGATCACGAACCTCGGCGGCTCGCTGGTCCTCGAGGACCTCGGCAGCGGCAACGGCACGTTCGTGCGCGGCGCGCGCATCGCGAAGGGCCAGAAGGTCCCCATCGCAAACGGCGAGAAGGTCTACATCGGCCCGATGCCGGTGCTGATCCACATCGCGGGTCAGCAGGTGAACGTCGTCGTCGAGGACCAGCAGGCCTCGTGGGCGGGCAAGCCGCTCTACGAGATCGAGGCCTGGGACCTCTACCTCGAGGTCCCCGACCGCGACGACAAGGCCACGATGAAGATCCTGCTCGACCACGTGTCGTTCAAGGCTCTTCCCGGCGACATGATCGCGCTCATGGGTCCTTCGGGCGCCGGCAAGACGACGCTGCTGCTCACGCTGAACGGCTACCTCCCCCCCACCAGCGGCCAGGTGCGCATCAACGGCGACGACCTCTACGCCGTCTACGACGCGCTTCGCGGCGTCATCGGTTACGTCCCGCAGGACGATATCGTCCATCCTGAGCTCACCGTCTTCGAGGCCG
>JAYTBL010000149.1:0-5301 GCA_043736975.1 Polyangiaceae bacterium | reverse complement strand
CGTCTCTCCAGAGCGATCACGCGACTCGGCAAGGGCCGGCTGCCGATGCACCCGAACGAGGTGGTCACGGCGTTCCTGCACGGGCTCGCCAAGGAGCTCCCGAGCCCGCAGCGCCACGTCCTCAAGCGGCTGACGACGCCGCAGGTCGCCTCGCTCATCCTCGACCACCTCGTGAAGGACCCCGGTCAGCGCCGCTCCTTCGGCGCGATGCTCTCGAACACCGCCTCGCCGACCGTCCTGCGGGCCGGCTCGAAGGTGAACGTCATCCCGGGTCGGGCTTCGGTCGAGCTCGACGGGCGCACCTTGCCTGGGCAATCGGACAGCGCCTTTCTCGACGAGCTGCGGGAGGCCCTCGGCGGAGACCCCCATCTCGAGGTTTTGCGGTCACTTCCGCCCGTCTCGGCGACCAGCGCGACGCCGCTCTTCGACATTCTGGCCTCCACGGTGCGCCGTCACGACCCGACCGGGCACCCTTTGCCCTACCTGATCCCCGGTTTCACCGACGCCAAGGCCTACGCGAGGCTGGGAACCACCTGTTACGGCTTCGCCCCCGTCAAGTTCGACCCCACCCACGAGGTCAACTTCACGAAAATGTACCATGGCCACGACGAGCGGGTGCCCGTGGACGGCCTGAAATGGGGCCTCCGCGTGCTCTTTGAAGCCGTTTCTGGGTTCTGTGCGGTCCGGCCCTGACTTACGGAAGCAGCGCGGTCCTGCGATCACGCATGCATGCACTTGCTGTCGGAGCCAAGATTCGGATAGAACCGAAACTGTCTCCCGTATCTAGTGGCGGACGACATCGCAGATTGCGTTAGGCAAGGTCTGCTGAGGGCTCGATGGTCAATCCCCAGATGGTGATGTACGAGGAGGAGTTCAACCAGATCCAGACGGTCGTAGACCGCCTGGTCCGGGACGCGAACGCCAAAGTCGTGTTCATCGTCGACAAGAACGGGCAACTCATCTCTGCGGCCGGTGACATCGACAACGTCGACACCACCAGCCTCGCATCTCTCACCGCGGGTAACATCGCGGCGACGGGTGGAATGGCGAAGCTCCTCAAGGAGAACGAATTCGCCACGCAGTTCCACGAGGGTGAGAAGGCGAACATCCACATCCAGCTGGTGGGCAATCGCGTCATCCTGGTCGTGATCTTCGACTCGCGGTCGAGCCTTGGGCTCGTGCGCCTTCGCGTGAAGAAGGCGAGCGAGGAGCTCAACCACATCTTCGAGGCCCTCCTCAAGAAGGTGCAGGAGCCTGGAGCGGACTCGCCGTTCGCCGAGATCACGGACGAGGACATCGACAACCTGTTCAACGATTGATGAACGAGCGATGAGTTTCATCAACTACATGGCGCGCGAGATCAACTGCAAGTTGGTCTATTACGGTCCGGGTCTCTGCGGGAAGACCACGAACCTCCAGTACATCTACGAGCGCACGAACCCCGAGGCGAAGGGCAAGATGATCAGTCTTGCGACGGAGACGGAGCGCACGCTCTTCTTCGACTTCCTCCCGCTGTCGCTCGGCGAGATCCGCGGCTTCAAGACCCGGTTCCACCTGTACACCGTGCCCGGACAGGTCTTCTACGACGCGTCCCGCAAGCTGATCTTGAAGGGCGTCGACGGCGTGGTCTTCTGCGCAGACTCGCAGATCGAGCGCACGGAAGCGAACCTCGAGTCGGTCGAGAACCTGCGCACGAACCTCGCGGAGCAGGGCTACTCGCTCGACAAGCTCCCCTACGTCGTCCAGTACAACAAGCGTGATCTCCCGAACGTCGCGTCGGTCGACGAGCTCCGTCAGATGCTCAACCCCACGAACGTTCCCGACTTCGAGGCCGTGGCGCGCACCGGCGTCGGCGTGTTCGACACGCTGAAGGCAGTCGCGAAGCTGGTCCTGACCGAGCTCAAAAAGGGCGGCAACGGGTAGAAGCGCGGCGCTGTCGCCGATCTAGGGAAGGCGCTCCAGGGGCGCGAACGGGGCGCCGAAGAGGCGTGACCATACCTTGCGCGCGGCGTCGCGGAGCTTCGGGGCCGGGACGTTCGTGAGCTCGCGGTGGGCCACCTCGATGCGCGCGTCATCCAGCTGGCGGTCGTGCACCAGCGGCGCGATGCCCTTGATGCCCAGCTCCTGCGCCAGCTGCTCGACCGCGATCAGCGCGGCGTACGACTCCGCGCCGCCCCGCACGCGCGGATCGGCCAGGAAGCGCAGGAGCATCGTGAACGTGGTGCGGGTCAGCGGCTCGTCGCGCGCGATCTGCGAGAGGTACGCGGAGAGCTCGCTGCGGATGTGACTCCGGATGTTCTCCGAGGCCTTGCCGCCGCCCGGCGGAACGAGCGGATCGAGCTCCTTCGGCGTCGCGATGGGCGTGATCTGATCGAGCCGATGCTGCACCTCGTGCCGCTCCACCGAGGCCACGAACGCGTCGCGCAGCGTCGCGTACGCCCTGCGCACCTCGATCCGCTCGAGTCGCTTCTGGAGCGCGCGTAGCTCGGCGAGCTCCGCCGGCGGGATGCTCGGCCCGAGCTCCTTCGCCAGCACGTCGACATCGACATCGAGCCGCGCCGGAGACTTCAGCGTCCCGCGGCCCTTCAGGCGCTCGTTCCACTTGTCGAACAGCACGCGCCGCGCGCGCACCGCCTCGCCCAGCTCACGGGCCGCGACCTTGTTCGTGCCCAGCACCTCGTCGACCTCAGCGCGTACGTTCTCGCCCGCGCGCTTGGCGATCTCGGGAGGCGGCGCTCCGCCTCCCCCGCCCTCACCGTCGGGCGCCTCGCTCGCGAGGAGCGGCATGGAGGCCTCGGGAGCGAGCGCCGGGACCACGTTCGTCACCAGCTGCTCGTCGATCTGATCGAGCAGGACCACCGCGTACGTGCGGTAGGGGTTCACGAAGCCGAGGAGCGTGTGCGACCAGTTCAGGCGATCGAGCCGGCGCAGCAGCACCGCGCGCACCTTCGAGGGGCCGCTCGCGTGCAGGCCGGTGGAGATGATCGAGAACTCGTACAAGAGGAGCAGCCGCTTGTTGCGTGCACCGTCGATGATCACGCTCGCGTCGACGAAGTAGGGCAGGCCCGCAGCCACCAGCGCGTTGTCGAGCCGCGCGGTGGCGATCTCGAAGGCTGCGACCGTGGGCTCGTCCTCGGTGGGCGCGGCGGCCGCGACCTTCGCCGCGTGCACGAGGTCACCCATCGCGCTGGCGGCGCGCGGGCCGAGCGCAGCCTGCACGTCGTCCGAGCGCAGGCCTTCCTCGGCGCGCGCGAGCTCGAGGCTCTCCGGCCCGGCGTCGGCGAATCCGCGTTTTGCCGCCTGGTCGAGCGCGATCGTGAAGCGGAGCATGCGCGCCGTGAAGATGTCGTCGGCGGTCGGCATCGCGCCGTGCATCGTGATCGGCAGCAGCGTCTCCGGAGCCTCGACGGGCGACGGCGCGCTCGGCGCGCTCGCATCGACGACCGCGATCGGATCCGCGGCGGGCTTGCGCAGGTACGCCCACCAGGCGCCGAACGCCGTACCCGCGAGCAGCACCATACCGAGCGCGACGAGCGGCCTGCCGCGCTGCTCGCGGGAGGCGTTGCCCCACCACTCCGGATCATCCTCGTCGAGAGGTGGCCGTGGCGCGCTCATGTGCCGCACTCTATCAGCGCTTCGCCTGCGCGACGTCGCTCGACGTGTCGAGGAGCGTCAGCTCGACGATCACCCCACAGACGCTTGCGCCAAGGCCGAGCACGATCATCAACGCCATCGCCGCGAGCACCGCGATCGCGGGAGGCATCGTGGGGCGGAAGACTCGCGCCGGATGGAGCAGCCCCTGCGGGGCGTGAGCAGAAAACTGAACGCGCACGTAGACACGCGGGTACATGCCCAGAAGAGCCGTGACCCGAGGCCGGGTCGCGCTATTTCAGACGTGAATCAGGTGGCGCGGTGCGCCTGGTACACGCGTGAACGACGACCGCGGTCCTTGGCCTTGAGCTTCGCGCGATAGCGCTTGGTCTTGCCGCGGGCGGACTTGCGGGGCTTCTTCGAAAGGGTGAGATACATGGCGATTGGGCGAGGGTGTACCCGAACCGGCGCGGGCGGGCAAGCTGCCCGCGCGCAGGGCCCGATCCGAGGGTAGAAAGGGCCTGCCATGAGCGAGCTGCCGCTTTCGCCGCCGCCGGGCCCCACCTCGCCGGCGCTGACCGCCCGCATCCTCGGCTCGGTGATCTTCGTGGCGCTCGGCGCGGCGCTGTTCGCGGCGGCGTTCCGCGCTTCGCTCGGGCTCGTGTACCGGACGGTGTTCGCGCATCGCGATCTCGTCGAGATCTTCCGCGCGCTGCCCTGGACGCTGCGCCTCGCGGTGCCGACGTGCGGCGGCGTCGTGGTGGGCCTCCTCGGGATCCTCGCCGATCGCCGCGCGGGCGGGGCCGGCGTGGGCGACGTGATGGAGGCGGTGGTCCTCGGCGACCGCAAGCTCTCGCTGGTGCGGACGTCGTGGAAGGCGCTCGGATCCTGGGTCGCGCTGGCCACGGGGGGCTCGGTGGGGCGCGAGGGGGCGCTCATCCAGTTCGGCGCGAGCCTCGGCGCGACGGTGGCGCGGCTCGCGCGCTTGCCCGATGCCGCAGGCCGGTCGGTGATCGCGGCGGGCGTCGCGGCGGGGTTCGGCGCGGCCTACAACACGCCGCTCGCCGCGATCCTGTTCGTGCTCGAGGTGGTCACGGGCGTCGTCGTGCTCGAGGCCTTGTGGCCGGTCATGCTCGCCACCGTGGTCGCGACCGCCGTGACGCGCGCGCTCGTGGGGGGTGGTCCGAGCTCCTGGCGCATGCCGCGCTGGGCGTCGTGCTGGGCGTCGGCTGCGTCGCCTTCATGCGCCTCCTGAGCGCGGGCGAGCGCTGGTTCGCCGGCTCGCGCATCCCGCAGCCGTGGCGCGCGGCGCTCGGCGGCGCGCTGGTCGGAGCGCTCGCGCTCGGGATCCCCGACGTGGTCGGCAATGGCTTCGAGCCCCTCAATCACCTGCTCGACGGCGACCTCCCGGTCACGCTGCTCCTCGTCCTCGTGGTCGCGAAAGCGGCGTCGACGACGGCCTCGGTCGCGTCGGGTAGCCCGGGCGGCGTGTTCACGCCGTCGCTGCTGGTGGGCGGGGCGGCGGGGCTCCTGTGGGGCCACGCGATGACCAGGCTCGGCGTCTCGACGTCGCCCGGGAGCTACGCGCTCGTGGGCATGGCCGCGGCCTCCGCCGGGATGACGCACGCCCCGGTGATGGCCGCGGTGCTCGTGTTCGAGCTCTCGGGCGACTACGCGATCGTGCTGCCGCTGGTGCTGGCCACGGCATGC